>JANMDL010000616.1:0-9816 GCA_031376295.1 Chitinophagales bacterium | reverse complement strand
ACAGTAAAGGGTTCGTACCCAATGCTGGTAATTACCAATGTTGCATCATTGCCAGTTGTTATAGTAAAGTTTCCGTTATTGTCGGTAAAAGTACCGTTATTGGTGCCACGCTCCTGCACCGATGCGCCTGCAAGTGCCTCACCATTTTCGCCGGTTACTTTACCGGTTACTTTAATGTTTACATTTTCTTCTTCCACAGCAGAGAGTACCACAATAAGGTTGTTCTCTAATTGTTTAAAAGTGAGGTTTGTACCAGCAAATAAATTGGTGAGGGATTCTGTAACAGAAAGGTTCTGTGCTGTAAAATCAACCTTCTTTTTTAGTCCGGCCAGGTCGGAATTGTACAAAAAACGATAGTATCCATCGCTTTCAATTGCCTTTAAAACCTTCCTGATTTCTGTTTGTGTTACTTTAAGGCTTACGTTCTGCCCAATAGTGGGTGTAGCCTTCACCTGCAGTGCAGAGAATAAGATAAATACAATAACAAGCTTCATAACAAGCAGCGTTTTAAGAAGCGTCCCGTACCAAATTTTATGGCCCGGAAGTACACTTTTTTGCATAATTTTGGTTTTGATGTTAAAAAATACATACCACAGCCTGCTGAAAAGTTAAGGCCGGGGTTGTTACTATTTTCCGGGAAATGTTGGCGCATTTCCCGTTTTTTATTTTCGCATAATTTTTATTTCGTTTTTGATGATGGAATAATTAAAAGGCACCAGGTGCTGCAGTTCTTTCAAAGCCTCTTCCACTGTTTCATTCACAAATGAGCCACTGATTCTGAAATTCTTCAATTTATCGTTGTCGATGCTTATTTTAAGGTCGTACCAGCGCTCCATCCGCAATACAAGACCGTCAAAGCTTTCATCTTCAAAAATGAGCTTATTGTATACCCAAGCCGTTTCTGCTATGGCACTATCGGTAATATTTTTAGCCAGCGGCCTGATGGTGATGAGAGCGGCATCCGGTTCCTGCTTTACGGTGGCAGTGGCGGCCATCTCTTTGGTATCGCCGGCCAGTGTTTTATTAAACACTAATTTTTCGTGTGGTTTCAGCATAATCCTGGGGGCATCGGGCTGGTTTTTGTTCATTACTTCTATCGAACCGTGAATCAAAGTAGCCTCAATAGTAGGTTCTGCCTTATAAGCCTTTACATTAAAAGCGGTGCCCAGCACTTTTATATCAATACCCGATGTGTGTACAATAAAAGGGTGTGCCGCATCTTTTACCACGTCAAAATAGGCTTCCCCGTCAAGATGAACTTCCCGGTTGGTGCCGCTGAATGTACCTTCGTAAGTGAGTTTACTGCCCGAATTAATCCATACCTGCGAGCCATCAGGCAATTGTATCTTCGTTCTGGAACCTGGTCGTATGCTTATTTCGTTGAGTTGGTTTCCTTTTTCAACGGCTCCCTTATTATTGGTACCCAGTAAAGGGTAAATCAATATAAAAGCTGTAATTGCAACTGCGGCGGTGGCATAAACAGCCCACCGTTTATAAAATGGCCTGCCTCTTTGTATTGTTGTAAATGATTCGCTGTAACGGGCAGCCTGCTGGTCATTTTCCTCAAAATCAGTGTTTTCGCCTTTCAGCCGGTTGATATGTGCCAGGTAAGCGTCTTCAGCTTTTTGAGTGGATGTACTTGTTTTAACAGGCTTGGAGGCCCATAGTTCATTAAGGGTTTCCATATTAGCCTTCCACTCGGGGTTGGTGCTTAACAGGTACTGCAACTCCTCCAGTTCAGCGGGGGTAGCTTCTCCAGCCAATTTTTTCGACAATAAAACCCAATACTTTTCCTCTTTCATTAAAAAATGATACTTATATATGTATTGAACACTAAAAACAAGGCAGTACCCCTAAAGAAAAAAATTATTTTTTGGGCGGGGTGAGGATGGAGTGGATTTCGGGGAAGGCATTTTTAAATTCCAGGTTTTCTTTCAGGCGGCGCATGGCTATGGCCATTTGTGCTTCCACCGTTTTGATAGATATTTCGAGCAAATGCGCCACTTCAGCGTATTTGAGTCCGTCTTCCTTTATCAATTTAAACACCAGCCTGCATTTAGGGGGCAACTCATTTACACAGGCCATGATTCTTTTGGTGAATTCTTCCGAAAGCATCAGTTCCTCGGGATTAAAAAATACACTTTCTGACTTTACCAGCCATTGTTCCAGGGGCGGAACCTGCTGCCGTTTGTTGGCCCGTATTTTGTTGATGGCTGCATTTTTAGCACCCACAAAAAAATACAGTTTTGGTTTTTCCAGGGCTTTAAGGCTGGCTCTTTTCTGCCAGATATTGATAAAAAGATCGGATACCACTTCCTCAGCATCCTCACTGGATTTGAGTATAGACTGGGCAAAATGAAGCAGCTTACCGTGCAGCAGCACGAATAACTCTTTATACGACTTTTCGCAATTCTGCGAAGAAATGGCATCGAGCAGCGAATTAATATGAGTATCTGAAATCACAATCGTTTAGTACTCTAAAGGTATAGTATTTTTTGTAACTTAAAAAAAAGGTGAGAAGGCTGGCAAACATAAAGCTGCTGAAAACAGTATCTTTAGGCTGCAACAGGCTGGATTTTACAGAAACAGGAGCAATAATGCTGTAAACAAAAAATAAAAATATTCATAAAATTTAAACCAACTGCTGTTATGGCAAAACTTACAAAAATATTCAGAAGGTTTTTCCTGGTGTTTCTCATCCTTATCCCCATTGCTACGCTGGCACATTTTATCATCTTTCCGCAGCAAACAAGAAGCATCCTGATTGATTGCTCCAATTTTAAAAAAGACGGCAACCTGTACTTTAATGCGGCAACACCGCAACAAAGGATCGATTCTGTTAAAAAACTCATACAGCTTGCATCAGCCCGTGTTACAGCTTTCTGGCAACAGGAAACCGGCAATCCAAAATATATCTATTGCCAAAGCGATGCAGATTTTAAAAAGTATGGCAGTCCCTACCCTGTTCCGGCACTTACCCATTTAAAATTCGGTGCCCATATCGTAATCAGCAAAGAAGGAGCCGAACTGGATATACTTGCCCATGAAACTGCCCATGCGGCATTGTATAAACAGGTTGGTTTTTTCAAAAAACTGAAAGTACCTGTATGGTTTGATGAAGGCCTGGCCATGCAGGTTGATTACCGGGATTATTATTCGGAAGACACGCTGAAACTGAAGTCAGACAATTTTACCCGGCTACCCGATGTACAAAAATTGAAAACCGGCAACCAGTTTCAGCAGGGCAGCCACGAGCAGGTGATGCTGCACTATATGACGGCAAAGTATATTGTAAAAAACTGGTACACAAAGGAGAAACTAAACAAATTGGTTCGGAATTTACAATCGGGCAAATCTTTTGAGGAGGCATTTGGGGAGTAGAAATTTATTTATTACTGATGTTAACTGTCATTCTTTTTTCTTAGCCTCAGTGTCTCGCTGTAAAAAATCATAATTGGCAGATTTCTTTTCGGGCGAAGACCCGTCAGTGAATAATGCCTTAGTCATACTTCGCTGTTAAAGATTTACCTGGTAACACTTTATTTTCGAAATGTCTTCATCCAGGTCAACCCGGTAATACAATTCATCATCACCGTTGCCAAATTTTTTATTGCCGTTTTTATTGTTCTGCACTTTTACCAAAAGCATTTTCATATCCTTAGAACTGCTCCATGACACTACATTTAAACCCTTGGGTGTTATCTGCCTTAAGCTGTCGCCTGTTTTAGTGGATACATACAAATACACAGGATCCGCTGTATCAAGGGCTTTATCGCCATTAAAGTCATCAGTTCTTGCTGAATAGATGATGTGATGCGGCAATACATTGGCTGGTATATCCTGCTCTTTGGGATTACTATAATAATAGTTGCGCTTTGCATAAAACGGCACAATCAAGGCCAGCTGACCGTTAAACAATTTTTTTGCCTGGTTGGTTTTTGAATTGTAAAAATAAATTTCGCTGTAATTGCCCCAGGGCAGGAAACCCTTTCCTTTGCCGTATTCCTTATAATTGTCGCCATCAACCACTTTAGGAATAATGAAATATTCTGAACTGTCAACCTGGAAAGGGTCGGAAAAATTCACTTCGTCTTTACCGGATTTTTGCCCGGAAATAAGGGTTGAAAAAAATGTAAAAAACAGCACAGTTGCAAATACCTGTTTCATATACCGGGTTTTTAGTGTTGTAAGTGCCGGGTTTCAGTAAAAGATTTTCACCCAAACTACACGGCCTGTTTCTGCAACAAATATACTACTACGGATGGATAAAGCAAAAGCGGGCGCATTTCGAATTGTCGCTGGTGGGTGAGGACACCCACCAGGGCAGTCAGCCGTGGGTGTCCCAACAGCCGTCGGAACCACCGCCCACAACCAGAAAATGAAGCGACAATTTGAAATGCGCCCGTAAAAGCTTTGCAGGAAACAGTATCCTGCAAAGCGCTGCAATCATCTGTATGAGACTGATACGGTTATACTCATTGTAATTCTAGGTCGTTTTGTTAAGCATTTTCAGTCACATCACTCTATCACTCCCTCGGGGTTTGGTACATTACTCCGCTTATTTTCCATACTACTAATATCCGCCTTTGGCGGATTGCTGTTTGTTTAACTTAACTGCAGTTGATAAAATAAAATTTGGGTTAAAAATAAGCTGAACGTTTTACTGGTACAATGCCTTCAGCGCTGTAACATCTGATGGCACAAAGGGGGTATTGGCACCACAAACATAGCAGGTATTCATCCACGAGCCAGGCACTTGTGTGGTGGGTGTGCCAAATATATGAATGGCCATGCTTTCGATACCCGTTCTGCAGGGCAGCACCAACACAAACCAGTCAGTATGTTTAAAACCGATGCAATGGCCAATTTGATGTGCGATAAGCGAAGTGGCTGTACCTTGTCCGCAGTTGGCGATACCTGTACCCATCTGTATTGCATTATAGGGATTACCACCCGAAGGAAAACCTGCCGATACACTTGTGCCTGGAATGCCGGTTATGGTCATGTTTGCGGCAGCACCCGTAGCTACTTTGGTAAACCTGAGCCGGATGCCCGTAGCATTAAAGCGGGCTACGGCTGTCTGCAGGGCAGTGTTCCAGAAAGCAGTGTTAAGATTGGTTGCCAGCCGGATGGTAACCGTGCGAAAGGCAGGAGCAGGTGGTAATGTTACCAGGCTGTTAACCCGGTACTGCTCTTCTTCCGGCAGCATTTTGTTATCGGGGCCTGTATGCAGGTTTGCTTCGGAGTAAAAAATATCTCCCTCTACAAGATAACCTCCATCAACTTTTTTAAGGTCAGTTACGTCAAAGCCCTGTGCCCGGATGGCTTTTTTTACTGCCAGCAGCGGGTCTTCTGCCACCTGTGTATCAGCATTTTTTTTGCAGGAAATCATAATGAGTGCTGCAATGGCTGCATAACCGCAGTTTTTGAATGTTTGTTTCATGTTAAAGTGTTTATTGTATTATAAAGAAGATACCCTTATAAAGCTACTGTAACAGCATTGCAAAAACCAGTAAAAGCGTACATATTTATTACATGAATAGTACTTTTTTTACACAATAAGGGCCACCATGGAGGCAGCCCTTATTGTATTCAAACATTTACTGGTATTTAATTACCGTTCAGTTTTATTTCAAACCCTGTAGCCACATTTACCACTGCGCCTGGCTTAACAGTAAGGCTCTTAATTTCCACATTCAATGTTACCAGCGGGTAATTGGGCGCACCACCATTGATGATTACATTGCTGGTAATAGTGGGTATGCCGCCGCATTTCCAGTTATTGATATTCATCCAATCAGTATTTACCGCACCCGTCCATTCGATGGTGGCAGCGGGCAATACGGTAACGGTTACCGAATTACTGCCCGGACAGGTAACGCCTGTGGCCTGCAGGTTGTAGATTGTGGTACTGCCTGGCCTTGCATATACCGTTGCCGTGTTCTGGTTGGTATAGGGAATGGTCAATGCAGCATCAGTATACAATCCCACGGCTGGCGACCAGGTGTATACCGGCAATGTATAGCCACTGTTATAAGTACCAATTGTTTGCAAAGGGGTTGGCGTGCCGGAGCGTACCCAGTCGCTGCCCTTGTTGTTATCAACAGAAAGGCTGCGGATAAGGCCTGCAAAACCAGACACATTGGGGGCATAGCCACTCCAGTCGGCAGCGGTAACACCCGTGGCAGGGGCAAAAATATAACTGCTTAAGGCGCCGCCACAGCCAACAGCATCCACCACATTACCCGAAGCATCTTTTACCACAAAACCAATTTGCGACACAGAACTGAAACCAGCAGTGGTTCCACCTGTATTAAAATAAAGATTTCCAGGGTCGTTGGTACCCGTGCCCAACTGAATCACCATTACACCATTTGCAGGAAGGATGGTACCTGCTGGTATGGTATAAGGATGCAATGCCGCAGTACTGTTATTGCTGTAATCTGCCAGTGTATACCCTCCCACATTTACAGGTGTTGTGGATATATTACTGATTTCGATAAAATCGCCATCTGCAGTACCCATATACGCCGGGTAACTTGCCGTTTGGCCGTTGCCTGCCCTGAACAGGGTTATCTCAGTAATTTTTATGGGGGCATTGCCACCTGCCACGGATAATTTAGCCGTATCGCAGGAAATAGAGGCAGCCGAAGGAAAAATAGCAACCGGCGGCACATTGAATACCGAAACGATCGTAGCAGCAGAAGTATCGCTGCAACCGGTAATGCCATCGGTAATCACCAATCGGTAACTGCCCGTACTGGCCACCACAATTTCAGGCCCGGTGGCGCCGTCAATATTATTGGTA
Source organism: Chitinophagales bacterium (assembly GCA_031376295.1). Classification (GTDB taxonomy): domain Bacteria; phylum Bacteroidota; class Bacteroidia; order Chitinophagales; family Chitinophagaceae; genus Ferruginibacter. The sequence continues at coordinate 3,008 of JANMDL010000616.1, read as the reverse complement.
CCATTCATCCATTGATAACCGGGTGATGCCGCATTGGTGGCACCCACCGATAAAAATTGCGTAGCCGGTGCACATACGGTAACCTGCCCTGCCGGTGAAACGGAAACAGTGGGAGGCGCATTAACCGTAAAGCTGAAGTTGCTGCAACCAATGGCGGCACCAATCAGGTTTTTGGGTACTACCCGCCAGGTATAAGTACCCGGCACCAGGCTGCTGGTAACAAAACCGGTTTCGCTACCGGTGTATACCAGCGTGGTAGCAGGGCCAGTGCCAGCATCCAGGTACAAATCATACTCACTGGCATTAAAAGCAGGCTGCCAGCTTAAGAAAGCCGGCCCCTTGCACCTGTTGGCCCCATTGGCAGGGCTTAGCGGCGCAGAGATACAGGGCGGCCTGGCCGATGTAACACAAATAGTAAAGCTGTCGCCAATAGATGCTCCTATATCATAATGATACACCCTTACAAAATAAGTATTGCCAATAATGGTTGATATGCTTGAAAGAGAGGTACTTGTACCCTGCTGTGTACTGATACAAGACACTGGTGTTTTGGCAGCACAGGAGCCGGAGCCGGCACCACCATCCAGCACCTCGTAGCTGATGTTAAACGAGCCGGTACCTGCCACTTTTATATAGGTAGTTGTTTCCGTTGCGGTGAACTTATACCACAAATCATCATCGGGGTAACCACAAGCGGCAGACTCTGGCGAAGCAGTGGCACCATGCGTGGCACCAGCAGCCGAATTCTGGCCAGTGATGCATGCTGCATTGCTGAGATTGGTGAGTTCAATGGCACCAGCACATTCATCATTTACCGGTGCTGCATACACTACAATACCAAATTCACCGGTAATACCCCAGTCGGGGCTTTCGATGGTAACGGTGGGGGGCGATGTATAGCCCGAGCCTCCTGTAAAGGAAATATTGGAAGCAGTAAAAGGTTGAACGGGGGTTGTTGTTGTAAAGTTGGTACATGCAGCAGCAGCACCTGTGCCACCCCCGCCTGTAAAGCTGATGCGTGGGCCCTGGTTAACTGGCGTGGAACTTGATGACCCTGTTGGAATGGAATAATTGGTACCTGGCACAACAGTTAAACCGGTAACCACTCCATTGGTGATGGTGGCAGTGGCTGTTGCCTGCGTGCCTGTATAATCGTGGTGCACCCTTGCAAAATAAGTTTTGCCCACCGTAAGGCCGGTAGCCGTGGTAGTGGCTGTAAGGCTTTGAACGCCTGTGCCTGCAACACAATTGGGCAATGGCACAAGCAGGCTATCGTACAATGATAAGCGGGGAACAAACCCGGCAGAACCATAAATACGCACCGTAACGGAAGGATTGGGGGCAATAAATTTAAACCACACATCCCTGGCATTGGAAGCCCCGGCACAGATGGCCGGTGAAGCCGTGTTGGTGGCAAATCTTGTGGTGTACAGATTAGAAGTGTTGGTACCATTATCCCATGCAATATTATTGGGGAAGCTGGCCAATGCGGGCCTTAGTATAGCACCTGCCGGCTCATCGTTGGCTGGTGGCGTGCTGGCTGGCGGCGCTACCGGCACATAAGTACCCGGCGTAAATTTAATGGTACTGTGTGGCACAGGAGAAATAGATAAACCATTGGCACCCCAACTGGCCGTGCTGCCATTTTCATGCGTAAAGAAGGTGGTATTTTCATATTGCTGCTGCATGATTTGGCCAGCTTGTGCAGCAGGGCTGATAAACCCGCCACTGATACCGCTGGTGTAAGAATGACGGGCAGTTTGGTAGCCGGTATACAACTGCATATTGCCATAATTAAACGTAATGCTTTGGTCGGATGCATCCAGCACTGCCTGGAAATACAATTGCGGCCCGGTGAAACCAAAGGGAGCAGTATTGAACCACTCAACAGTAATTTTGGTACCTGCTATTTTGTAATAAATAACCGGGCTTGCTTTATCCATGTCTTCATAAAACGGGGCGATGATGTTGCGCTTATTGGCATCAAGAGTACTATTGGCAAATCCATTGTTAAATGCTGACAGGGAATTGTCCCATGAGTAAGCAGATGCATAAGTGCTGTAGGCATTGTTCAACGCAATATATCCATTGGGATGAATGGATATGGCCGTAACGGGAGAGCCCTGGTAAACAAACCCGGCGCTGGCAATATCAATTCCCACCTGGGTAGTTTCATCACTACCAGCCGTAGAAAGGGTGCCGCTGCCATCACCACCTGCTGCCACCGGCGCAATGGATTGGTACAGGTTGCCCGTTGTACGGGTAACTGCATAAGCAAGTGCAGGCGGTGGTATATAATTGGTGGTCCAGGCATAATAGTCATCCCCTGTGGGCACAATTGGTCCGGGAGAATCCTCAGAAGTGATTCTGAAACCTGTGGCCGCAAGGTTACCTGTACCATTGCCCAGGCTTCTTGCCGCCCATGGCCCGGCAAGCGAAGTACTTTGACTGATTCTGAGGCCCGCATTATCCGACACAAGATTGTCTTTACTGTTCCAGTTAAGTGTGGCAACCGGGTTGCTGCCAAATACTGCACCGGGATTGGCTGTAACCCTGTAAGCCCTTGTGCCGATAGCGCCAGCACCCGTTGGTGCCTCAGTTTGGCGTACCGTAAGCGAAGTAACGGTAGCACCATCTGCCACGGATGTAGAAGTGCCTGAACTGATGATGAAGGTAGCATCAAACGGATAATAAAATGTTTTACCTAAGCTGTCGCCACCCAGGCTCGACAGCGTAATAGCGCCATTGGTTACATGAGCAGTTGGTGAGCCAATTTGCCCCAGGAAGCTATACGATGAGCAATGCAGGGTATTACCACCCAAATCCAGCACGCCTCTTTCGATACTTAATGCACCGCCAAAAAGAAGTTCCAGGTTACCGGCCAGGTTTAAACTGCCCGCTGCAGCGGGTGAGGCGGTACCCAGTGTGAGTGCAAATAGTTTTCTGTTGGCAGGAATCACCACATCATCCGGGTTGGGCACTGCTACGGTGGCAGGTGCAAATGTGCT
>JANMDL010000111.1:0-9374 GCA_031376295.1 Chitinophagales bacterium | reverse complement strand
AGCAGGTATGGCACTGTTAAATTCCACCAGTAAAAAATCAGAGCCAACCACATTGGAATTGGCACCATTAGAAGCACTTGCCCGCATGGTACAGCCGGTCATGGTGCTGGAAACTGGTTCGCTGGCGGGGTTGGTACATCCTGCACTTTGGTAATTAAAATAAAATATCCATTGATTTTTATCTGCTGCCACTGCAGCAGCGCCACAATGGTTGGCGGTTAAAAAATAATTTTTGCAATTCTGCGCCATATTATTAACCAGCGAGCCGCTGCACCAGCCCTGCGCAGCGCCATTCTTTACCAGGATACGTGCCGCAGATTTTTTCTGGTCGGGCCAACTGTTGCCTTCGGGGCAGTTTACATTTACATTGCAGGTGCCTGCCGTGCCAAAACCACTCTTAGGATTCTGCAAATGTATATTGGCAGGAGGTTCAGGGGCATTGTACACATTGGCAATACCGGTAATGGTAAAACTGCCGCGTTGCTTTACATTGGCAGGCTCGTAATATTCAACCACACAATCGCCGGTATAAATAATTTCTGTTGCAAACAGCCTGCTTTCATCATTATTGTGTGCACCAAAAGAACCAATCAGGTGTGTTTTTTCAGCATTATACACATACAGCACAGCTCCTTCGGGGATATAAAAATTTTCGTAGTAAAGTGACGTGGCAGGTGCATCAGGTACCTGAATATGCAGTCTCCACACCCGGTCTTTATTAGGCAGTGTTGTCCAAACCCCGCTGTTTTGCATAGTAAGTGAAACCGGGAAGATTTTACCCGCAGGCAGCATCTCGCCTTTTTCGTATACTTCCCTTGCTCTTTTTTGCATGGAGGGTACATCCAGTTGCGGCATAAGCTGTTTGGCAGAATCCATATTGTCGTTTAATGGATAGCTAAAGCTGAAGGGTTTTCCCCCGCGGCTCACCTGTGCAACTGCGTTGATAACCAGTAGTAAGAAAAAAATGGATAAGAAGGATAATTTTTTCATTTTGTGTTGATTAAGTTTTTGAAAATTGAATAGTAAAAATAGTGTGTTGAAAGGAGGATTAAAATACCACAATCTGGGTACCCTGTAGCGGTAATATTGCTTTTTTGTAACTGTCAGATACCTATATTTGTGTACTTATACCACAATTTTCATCATGCTGTATAAAATATTAACCGTAGCAGGTTTGGCCACTTTCGAAATATATGCCGCCATACCCGCTGGTTTTGCCATGAAGTTGCCACCTCTAGTAATTGCTGCAGCCAGTATTGCCGGGGGTATTGCAGGTGCATTTGTAGCTGCCTTTCTGGGAGAGAAGATAGAACACTGGCTCAGCCGTTACCGCAAACCAAAGACTCCCAAGCCTAAAACGGGCATTGTATACCGCATCTGGAATAAATATGGAGTAATTGGCCTTGGCCTTGCAGGTACATTTACTGTTGGTGCACCTATCAGCATTGCAGTGGGGGTTGGTTTTAATGTGCCAATGCGTAAATTGCTTTTCTGGTGCTGTATAGGTATTATTATCCGGTGTATTTTTTTTACCACCATCGGACATTTTACACTGCACCTGCTCTGACATTACTCCTCGTAGTAAACCCGCTGCACCCGCTGCGATATACCAGTTAGTATTTCATATGCAATGGTTTGTGCGTGTTTGGCTACCTGGCTTACAGGTAACCCTTCTCCAAATACAATTACGGTGTCGCCTTCCTTCACATTGGGTATATGTGTTACATCCAGCATTGTCATATCCATACATACATTACCGGTTACCCTTGCAGGCACACCGTTCACCAGCATGGCTCCTGCACCATTGCTGAGTATGCGTGGGTATCCATCGGCATAACCAATGCGTACAGTAGCAATAAGCGAGTCTTGCTGCATTACCCCCTTACGGCTGTAGCCAACTGTTTGTCCCGCTTTCACTTTTTTTACCTGTGCAACAGTGGTTTTGAGTGTGGTTACATTTTTCAATTGCTGCTGCATGGCGGGGTTACTGTCTGACCCATACAGGCCAATACCCAACCGTACCATATCTAACTGAAGGCCGGGGTGGCGGTGTATGGCCGATGTGTTGGCGATATGGCGCAGTACCGGGTAATTCAGTACCGCTTGTATTTTTTCAGCACAGGACGAAAATACAGCAGCCTGTTCTGTGGTAAAAGCATCATGTTCGGGGCTGTCGCTTGCTGCAAGGTGACTAAAAACCGTTTGTACTTTAAAACTGCTGCTGCCAGCCAGTATATTGCAAAGTGCTCCAATATCTCCGGCTTCAAAACCCAGCCGCTTCATGCCGGTATCTAATTTAATGTGTACAGGATAATGGCTGATACCAGATTGCCGCAGGTGAGCCTCAAAACTTTCCAGCATTCCCTGCGAATAAATTTCCGGCTCAAGGTTGTGCTGCACCAGTGTTTCAAAACTTACTTCTTCTGCATTCATTACCATGATGGGTAAGCGGATACCTGCTTTGCGCAGTTCCACACCTTCATCACTATAGGCTACAGCCAGGTAATCCACTTTGTGAAACTGCAGCAGGTTGGTAATTTCAAAACTGCCGCTGCCATAGCCCGAAGCTTTTACCATCGCCATCATTTTAGTGCCCGGCTGTAGTAATTGCTGGTATGCCTTCAGGTTATACGTAATGGCAGTGAGGTTTATTTCAAGCACTGTTTGGTGTACTTTATGTTCCAGTAATTGTATCACCTGCTCAAATTCAAATACCCTGGCTCCTTTTACCAAAATGGTTTCATGGGAAAAATGCAGGGTGTGAAAATGTTGTGTAAGTGCTTTGGTAGAAGGAAAGAAGACGGTCTGTTCAATAGCAGAAAAAGCAGTGGAATACTGGCTTATCTGCGGGCCAACCCCAATCAGTCTGTTGATATTTTTTTGCTGCAATATGGCCGCCACTTCGTTATAAAGTATTGCAGGTTCTTTTCCCGACCCAACGATGTCACTCAGTATTACCGTGCGCTTTGTATGCTGCTGCTGCTGTTGCAAAAAATCCAATGCAATGCTTAGTGAATTAATATCGGCACTGTAACTGTCGTTGATTACTGCACAGTTATTGATGCCCTGCTTCAGTTCCAGCCGCATGGCTACTGGCTGCAGTTGCAGCATGCGTTCGGCTATTATTGTATTATCTGTTTGCAGATGCAGTAATATACACCAGCAGTTGATAGCATTTTCTATGGCAGCATCATCTGTAAAATTGATAATGATTTTTACTGGCTGCTGCCGGTATGCTGCGTTTATGATAGTTTGGACAGATGTTTTATTAATACTGGTTATGTGCAGGGTTGCGGTATCGCTATACCCCCAGCTAAACAGATATGCATCGTTTGGCAGGTTGCTGCAAACAAACTCTTCTTTGCAAATCATTGCCTGCACCTGGCTGAAGAGTTTGCATTTCTCTGCTTTTTTTTGTGTGGTATTTTCAAAGCCCTCATCATGTGCAGTGCCTATATTGGTGAGTACGCCAATAGTGGGACGGATTATTTTTTCAAGGCTCTCCATTTCACCCGGCAGCGAAATGCCTGCTTCAAAAATACCCAGTGTATGCTGTGCTTCTATACCCCATACACTCAATGGAACACCTGTTTGCGAATTATAACTTTTTGGGCTGCGTACAATATTGTGGCTGCTTTGCAATAACTGGTACAGCCATTCTTTTACAATGGTTTTGCCATTGCTGCCAGTGATTCCGATAACGGGTAAATTAAACTGATTCCTGTGATGTGCCGTAAGTTGCTGCAAAGCGGTCAACACATTATTTACCTGCAAAAAATTGCCTTCGGAAAATAAATTACCGGAAACATAGCCTGGGTCAACCACAAAATTTCTTACGCCTTTACTGTACAATTCTTCAATAAAGGCAGCGCCATCCCTTCTGCCGGTATTCAGGGCAAAAAATAATGTGTCAGCCGGAAAGAGCAGGCGGCGGCTGTCGGTAAGCAAATGCGCTATTACAGCATCATTATTTTGCTGCAGCCATCCGGCTTTTATAATATCTGCTATCTGGTTAATACTGTACAAATGATATAATTACAAACCGGTTAAATTAATATTGCTTGCGGAAGATTCAATCTTCCAGCAAATCCCCTGGTACTCCTTTACGCTTATGGTAAATACTGTAAAAAATAGAGCCAGTAATACACAGCACAATCACCATAAGAGAAACCCATACCGGGACATGCACCCAGTAAGCTACCAGCATTTTTACGCCAATAAAAACAAGCACGGTGGCAATGCCCTGCTGCAGGTAATCGAAGCGGCTGGCAGCACCCCGCAATAAAAAAAACAGGCTGCGTAAACCGAGTACTGCAAAAATATTACTGGAATAAATAAGTAGTTTTTTTGATGGGTCAGGAATGATGGAAAAAACGGCTGGTATAGAATCTATGGCAAACACAATGTCAATAAGACCAAGCATCACCACCACCATTGACAGTATGGTAAAGTAGGCTTTTTTGTGTTTCACAATGATAAAACGCCCATTGGGTTCCTCATCAGTTGTACGCATATATCTGCGCATAAACTTAAATGCCCAGTTTTCTTCCGGTTTAAACTCTTCCTCATCACCACTGCTGAACATTTTGATGCCTGTGTATACCAGGAACACTCCAAATATGTACATAACCCAGTTAAAGCGTGCCACCAGTTCGCTTCCAATTGCGATAAATGCAATACGGAACACAATGGCCATTAAAATGCCCAGTAACAATACCCTGCTGAAACTATTTTCCTTTACTTTAAAAAAGTTGAAGATAATGATGAACACAAAAATATTATCAATACTCAGGCTCCACTCCAGCAGGTAGGCAGATATATAGCTGATGGCATCCTCCGAACCATTTTCGTACCAGATAAAAACGCAGAAAAGTACAGAGAGCATCACCCAGAAAATAGTTTGCTGCAAAGCAGATTTCAGGCTGATGGTTACATTTTTTTTGCTCAGCAAACCCAGGTCGAAGCCCAGCGCCAGTAAAATAATGCCTCCAAATACAAGGTATATCAATTGTGTTTTGTCCATTTTTTATTTAGTATGCAAATATGAAAATATGCAAATGTGCAAAAAGTGTACACTATATGGCAGGTTCTTTATTGGCATATTTGCCCATTGCTTAATTGGCATATTTACGCTTCCTCCACCACCCATAAATCAATGCAAATATTATTACAACCATCACCGGTACAATAATGTTAAGTACCTGCCAGGTTATTTTTTGAGCAGTTACTTTTTTACTGTCCATCAACCGCTGCGAATAATCCTTGGCTTTTGCTTCTGCCAGGCCATTCTGGTTAATTAGGTAGCTCAGGCAGTTTTGTAAAAAATCCCTGTTGGCCACCTGGAACTGTTTTTGCGAGCCGTAAGTAAAAGGGTTCATGCCCATACCGATAGGATCCTGCTTTATAAATGAGTTGAGTACCATATCACCATCGGAAACAATGATTATTTTATTATCGCTGATGCATTGCTGCATAAAGCTTGTATTGTATTGTGCAAGGGTATCCAGCATGGCCTGGTTTGCCCTGTTTTTGTACAGGCTCTGAAACTTGCCTTCCAGCAGCACCGCTACCGGGATATCCGCTTTATTAAATTTTGTATCATCAGGTGCAGTAGCATTCTGCTTGCCGCTTATTAGGGCAGGTGTACTGATGCTTCGGGCATTGGCAGATGAGCTGAGCAGGATGGTTTTGGTGATGCCATCTGTTTCAACCGTATCAATAGAGTTAACAAAGCGGCCAAAAACATGCCCCATATTTTTATTTACCGGGTGATTGGATTTTGAAACAAACCGTGGAAAATAATTCCAGGGCAAAAAATCAAACTGGCCATTACCGTTTACATCAAATGGTAAAAAATCGCACTGCAAGTCCATCACCAGGTCACTGTTGATGCGCACCCCGTATTTAAACAGCAGGTCGTTCAGTTGCAGGTTGCGGTCGTAAGCAATTACTTCATTTTTTATGCGCAGGCTGTCTAATTCGGCATCCAGCTTATCCACAAACATCAGCACGCTGCCACCATGCATTACAAACTGGTCAATATTCAGTTTGGCAGCTTCGGTAAAAGGTTTTGAAGGCTTTACAATCAGCAGCAGTTTAAACGTATCCGGTATGGGTCTGCGGTTAAGGTCAAACATAAAAAGATTATAGTCGGGCCGCAGCACATTTTCCACCAGGTCCAGCACATTGCCACCCTGTGGTTCACCATTGCCATTGCTGTAGGCAAGCATCGGTTTATTGGTATTGGTCAGTTTATCAATGACCGAGGCAAATTTATATTCCAATTGCGCTTCGGCACTGTTGATGGCCGAGTAAGTAATAACAGGGTCGCCGGAATAAAGATTTACCGGCAGTAACTGGTCGCCATAATGTACCAGTGCTGTGGGATATACCAGTTGCTGCTGCTGCCCCTGCTTTACCTGCGATGTGAGGTTGATGGGTACAACGCCCATTGAATAGAGCGTGTCGGCATAAGTGATATTTGTGCCTTCAACCTCATCTTCGGGGTTAATAAAGCGGAATTGTATTTTGCTGCCGCCAATTTCTTTAAACTCCTGCAGCAGTTCTTCTGAGGCTTTGCCAAGGCGGGTAAAGCCGCTGTTGGAGGTGCCCTTTAGAAACACATCAATGGTTACTGTTTCGGGCAATTGCCGGATAATTTTTTTGGTGGAAGAAGAAAGCGTAAACCTTTTTTCATTCGTAAAATCAATCCGCTTATGAAAGATAGACGCAAGCCAGTTTAGCAGCACCAGTGCAATAATGGTGGCCGGCAGCCATAATTTACCCTTTACTTTTTTTTGCATAAGGCCCATTTATTTTTTGCGCAGGTTTTTAACAGTGATCAATAAAAACAAGAAGATGATGCTGGTGAAATATACCAGATCCCGGCTATCCAGCACGCCACGGCTGATGCTTTGGTAGTGAAAATCAATCCCCAGCATTTCAATATAATAGTCTGCTCCGCCTTTAAAAAAGGGAAGCTTGCTCAATGCGTTAAAACCAAAATACAATATTAAACAGGCAAAAGCACTGATGAGGAAAGCCACTACCGCATTGCTGCTGAAACTGCTGCAGCAAAGCCCCACGGCTGCAAATACGGCTGCAAGGAAAAACAAACCAATGTAACTGCCTGCAATGCCACCACCATCAATACCGCCCAGGGCACTCAGGTTTTTGATGGTGATGATATAGACCAATGTTGGCACAATGGCAATGGCCATTACCACCAGCACCGACCAGTATTTACCCATCACAATCTGCCATTTTGTAAGCGGCCTTGTCTGCAATATTTCAAAAGTACCCGATTTAAATTCGTCGGCAAGGGTGCGCATGGTAATGGCAGGCACCAGGAAAAGCAGTATCCAGGGAGCCAGTTCAAAAAATTTGTCCAAGCTGGCATAACCACTGTCAAAAAGATTATTCCCCAGCAGAAACAGAACAATGCTGCTTACTAAGAGAAATAATATAATAGTGATATAACCCGTAAGGCTGCTGAAAAAATGACGCAGCTCTTTTTTACAAATACTCCACATGCGGTAAAAATTGCTGCAATTTACTATTAAACGCCCAACTTTATGGCACAAGGGGTATTTATGGGCTAAAATCTCTTTTGAAATGCCATTTTTAATGGTTAATTTTGATAGGGTATCTGCAAATTTCAGTTTGGTATATCAGCAAATCAAATGGCCACAAAAATGAGCAAAAATTTACTGCGCTCCATTTTTATGTTTTTTCAGTTGGTGTCTGCTTCTTACGGGCAGAATTACCTTGTGTATCATGAAAGAAGTACCAGCAGCACCGGTTGCGCTGGTGTGAATTACCTGAGTCATATTCAACCAGCCCCTGCCGATTCAGTAAGCGTTTCATTTAAAGTGAGTACCCAGTTAAATGCTGGCCAAGCGGTTATTTATTACACTACAGATGGGAGCAACCCATCCGGCTCATTTGGCATACCAACCGGTACTACAAATGCGGCTACAGCAGTTTTTGGCTGCAGCAGCGGTGGTTTTGTGAATGCAACGGGTATTGTTCCGGCATTGCCATCGGGTACCATTGTAAAATATATTTTCAGTGCCTGGAGCAGCACCGGCAATTATGAGTTTTTCGGCAACAGCCAGGTCTGTGCAGGTTGCCAGCCCATTCTTACTTCAACCAATGCCACCCTTTTTACTTATTCGGTACAGGGGGTATTGCCCATCACATTTATCAATTTCAATGGCAGGGAAGGGGCAAAGGTGATAAGGGTATACTGGTCATCTGTACAGGAAAGTAATATGGATCGCTACGAAATTTACCGCTCACGTAACAGCCTGCAGTTTGAAAAAGCCGGCACCGTAACTGCAGTGGGAAACAGCAGCCAGCGAACCGGTTATTTTTTCGATGACCTGCAGCCCTCATTGGGCAATAATTATTACAAGGTTACTGCTTTTGATAAAACAGGTAAATCCGTTTCCACCAGCATCATCCGTATACTTTTTGGGAAGAACGACAACAGCCTGGTGGTTTTTTCCAATCCTTCCGGCAACCTGCTGAATGTACGGGTGGTGGATATTATCAGGGGCGAATACGCCATCAGGGTATTTGAAAACAGCGGCAGGCTGGTATACAATGGTAAAGTGGCACACAATGGCGCAGATGCTATTTATCCGGTAACATTGCCCAAACCCCTGGCAAAAGGGAATTACCGGCTGGTGATGACCAACAAATACCAGTTTTACCGTTCGGCATTTCTGATTGATTGACACCAGGATAAAATAACCGTAATTTAATCCACCATTTATCAGCAATATGACTTTGTAAGGAAATGTTGCCCTACATTTGTTTCAACCAACCATCCTTGTAAAATCCATACAGTGTAACAATTTTGTGTACGCATTAAATGTGATGGATGAAGAAAATTTACTTTTTTTTACTTTTATTGATAACTATAAAAAGTTTTGGCGCCACAAAAACCTGGGATGGAGGCGGCTTAGATGGTTTATGGGCTACAGCTACCAATTGGGTGGGTGATGTGGTGCCTGTGGCTGCGGATGATGTGGTGCTGGATAACAGTGCATTGGCAGGCACATATATTGTTACACTGCCTAATACTCTGGTAACAATACAGTCCATTACAATTACACCAACTGTTGGCGATAATATTACACTTATCCTGCCCTCAACCAATACTCTGCAGCCGGGTTTAACTTTTACCAATCCATCACCCAATGCCAACGTGCTGGTTTTAAATGGTGGTGGAATTTTCAGGAACTCTACGGGTGCATCTAATTCAACCCCCAACTACTTAAATATCAGTACGGCTGATACTATACGCATCAACAATGGTGGCCGTTTTATTCACAATGTTGTAAGGTCGCACGCATTTCTTGTTGATC
>JANMDL010000031.1:0-1916 GCA_031376295.1 Chitinophagales bacterium | reverse complement strand
ATATCTTCAGGGCAATAAGGATCATTGCCAAAATCCATATTCACCAGATCGTGATAATTGAACAATTCTGAAGGAATTTCTTTCAACCCACAGTTCCGTAAATCAACTAAACCCCAACCATGATTTTTCACATTATCTAATGCTGTCTTAATTTTCTTTATAACATGACCTTGCTGCATAATTATCAATAATTTAAATTCTTAACTCAATTTGAAATATTATTCCGTCGTTATTTATACTAATTACACCAATCTCCCCTCAAACGCCTTTTTTAAAATACTTTGCCTTAATGCCTCAGCTTGTTGCAAGCTTTGGGTTATGCTTTCTTCCATTTTATCAGCTACGCTGAAGCGGCTTTCAATTTCTTGAACGATTTTGTTTTGTTCTTCGGTTGATGGAATAGGAATTTGAAGTAGCTCTATGTTTGGCACATTTAAATTAGGTCGTCCGACGCCAAAACTATGTTCACTAAAGTGCTTTTGAGCCTTTTGAGATTTGAGGAAATGGAAAATATACCAAACATTCAAATCCTTCACTAATCTATAGTGTATTAAAAACGCTCCAGGAATGGCTTGCTTAGTATCATTAAAAATTGAGAGTCTTCCAATACTCCCTGTTCTTGTAATTAATAAATCATTTTTGAGAAGTTTATATTTTTCATATTCAGCGCTAGACAAATTCAGCTTTGGCGAATTTTCCCAGTCTACCTTTCCTCTTTCACTTATATCGGTTGTTCGTAAAACAGCAACTCCATTTTCAGTATAGTCTTTACTTGAAAATCTCGGTCCGTACAATGAAAATTGTTTTAGTTCACCAAGGTTGCTCAGATCCCATCCCTCAGACAATTCACCTTCTTTTACATTTTCATTAGTTAGTTTTCCCTCAAATGCCCATTTTAATACAGACTGCCGGTAGGTTTTTAATTGCTGCTGGGCCATGCGAAGGTTTTCTATGCCTTTGTCTAACTCACTAAAGAGTTCTTCTATTTTTGAAACAATGGCGAGTTGGGTGGGTTTGGGGGGAAGGGGAAAATCTAATGGGGCGACATTTTTATTATTTATCTGTGGCACATTTGAACCATCATAAATCTTGCTTAAATCAAGTTTCTGAATCCAATAAAAAAGATAGTTACTTGAAACTTTGTCATTAGGCAAAATGCCCATCACATTTAAATCAAAAGAAGCATCTTGTGAAAGAATTCTTTTTTTGTTGGTGAGAATAGCACCACCTCTTTTCGGAAATATTACAGATCCTTTGGGATAAACTTTTACTTTTAATTTCTTAATTTCTTCTATGGTCAATTTTAAATTGGAAACATTCATTCTGATTTCATTCCCAGCTAAATTCATATCACTCACTTTGTAGAATTGATACTCTCCTTTATTTGAAATTAATTCTAATCCTTTAGGTGTATTTCCACTAACTATTTCACATGCTTCTCCCAACTTCACCCACTTCCACTCTTTTGGTAATTCTTTTTTGTCTTTCATCTTATCTCGACATTATTTTGTCTGCAATATTACCTGGCATAGTTGGGGAAGAATCATCTTTTAACAAACCAGAGTCTGCCCTGCTGAATAATGATTGCATTACTAAATGCCTTTCTGTTTCATCGATACCTTTTTCTTTCTGTAATGCTAAATAGACATAAGTTAATTGTTCTCTTTCTTCTGCATCACGTACTAAGTGAAAGGAACTGAAAGTGAGTTTAGAAAATATTCTTATTGCATAAGCAATGAAAGAAATAAGTGTGAGGTATACAACAGACCATTTAATTGCAGTGCCATTATTCTGAAATATCTTTTCAAGAGTTCCAGTAGATATTTCATTTAAACTCCAAATCAATAGGCCAATACCAATGACAACTGTAAATATCAAAAGGCCAAGCCACCATCTACCTTCAGATCGGATTGTTT
>JANMDL010000025.1:0-7023 GCA_031376295.1 Chitinophagales bacterium | reverse complement strand
TATCAAATTCCTGAAATAGATGACAGTCCTTTAACTTCAAACTTGAAAGGACTTTATGGTTATGTTAATTCATTCCCAACAAGAAATGAAATGGTGAAAAATTTATTTCTTCAAAAAATACAAACTTTAAACTGTGAATTTTCAATACTGCAAGAGCAAGGTGAAACTGTTGAATTAAAATCTCTTATTCAAAATTTGGCAAGTGAGTTTGATGCAATTTTATTTGTGCAACCAAATACATTAATTAGCAAAGCTAACGGACAACATTTTTTAGATAAAAATTTACGTTTGATTATTGACGGAGAAGGTAATTGTGAAATAGACAGTTTACATGTTCAAATAGATTCTGTTTATTTCGATGGAGAACAATTTAATTTGGATGAAGACCAAACAAATCGCAAATCAAATAGTGAAAATATTTTACTTGATAAAAGCATAAAAGTTAATAAAAATTTGCCTTGCATTGAATCTGAAAAAGAAGTTACAATAAGAACACCCAAAGAAATTGCAGAAAGGGTTTGTATTTTAGCAGTAACTAATTTGGTTGCTTTTAATGGAATTACAACCGAACAGGCAGTTGAATATCTGAAAAACCATAACCTTTGGAATCTTGTCACTAATAAAGAAAAAGATTTTTTAGATAATCCTGCAGATGAGAGAAAAAATAATGAAACTTGGAAATGCGAAGGGATATGGACATTAATGTGGGCTCTTCAGAAAGTTGACAATCTTGGATTCCCAGATGAACTTTGCAATTTAGAAAACATTCCAAACGAACATTTTCCAATTGGACAAGGTAAAGACCCAAATACTTTTATCAATTCAATAAATTCTAGTCGTACTAAAAGTGAAATATTAAATGTAAATGATTTGTATTACAGAATTGAGTGGGCTTGTGTAGATGCCAGAATTAATGGCAGACAAATCAATGAAGTAAATCCAAGTGTAGTTTATGAACGTCATTATGCATTGAATTGGTTAATAAATTACCAAGGACAAGATTGGGATGATATTACTTGCGACACCTAGGAAAAAGCCTGTGCATAACAACTAAGGCTTCGTTGGGTGCGCAGCGCCGGCCATGAAGCCGGCTGTTGAGCGAAACCGGCAAATTTTCAGTGTGCTCTTTTAATACGGAGTTGTCGTTTTACAAGTTGGTTGTTGTAACTCAGTACAACAATGGCAGGAATGACTTTTTTAAACCGCTTATTTATGGCTTTACCCGGCAGTATTCATTTAAAGTATTTAATCGCTGGGGGGCTATCGTTTTTCAGTCCTTAAATCCCCTGCAGGGTTGGGATGGAAAAATAAAAGGGCAGAACCAGGATGGCAATACATTTGTTTGGACGCTGACATACCAGCTTGAAGGGCAAGTAAGCCGCAAACTCCATGGAACTGTTATACTGCTGCGTTAGAAATATGGTGAATAATTATGGGTACAATACAAACTAAATGCTTACGCTAATAATTTTACCTGGCGTTCCTTGCGATACTCCCCTCACCGTCAACTTTGCCTCACACTCTGCTCATGCCGTATTACATTCCTGGGGTCGTACATACGTTTTACTACCTGCAGCCGGGCATGGTTGCTGCCATAATACAGGCTGTCGAAGTTTTTAAAGTTGATATCAGGATAGTTTCTGTACTGTGCAGTAATGCCATTGCTGTTAAATATTTCCTGCACCTGCTCAAATTTTGCCACCAGCCGCTGCCCCTGCTTCTCCCCTTCCCAATAAGCCTGCAGTTCAGAAAAGAACGGGAAGGCCCGGTGGGCAAAAGCGGCACCTGCTTCAAAGGCAGCGTTTACAATATTACCGCCGAGTGTATTCACCTGGTAAATCATGCCCGGGCTGGTAATTACCATCTCAAGTGCTTTGTCAATATATGCTTCCACCTGCGCAAAATCTTTGTACAAACCTGCGGAGGCATTTTTAAAAAATAATGGAGCCGGCCTGCCATAAAATACTTTTAAAGCCCGTTGAAGCGGGGTGGCTTTGGTGTGTGTTGTTTTGCCTGATACCAGGCTTAATGCATTGATTACTTCCTGCACAACCGTTGTATGTTTGCCGGTATTGGTAAGCAGAATATAAGCCGTTTTACCATTCAGCACAAAGGCTGAAAAACAGGCGGGTGGCAAATTGGGTGTTACCTCAAACCATTTTTGAAGAATGGTTTTTGCTTTGGCTGTATTTACCTTGTAAGTTTTAAACCGGTAACTCTGCATGGTGGCAGGCGCCTTATGTACTTTGAAAACGAGTTCCGTTACCACACCAAAATTTCCATTGCCACCACCCCTGCATGCCCAAAGCAGTTCCTTATCATCCACCGAACTTTTAATATTGCCCATACCATCTACCATGGTTACCTGCAGCAGACTATCACAGGTAAGGCCAAAAAGCCTTGCCATTAAGCCATAGCCACCGCCCAGCACCAGCCCGCCTATACCCACACTGGCGCAGGAGCCGCCCGGCAGTATTTTCCCTTTTGGCAAAATTTCATCATACAATTGCGACAACATACAGCCAGGGCCTACTTTGATGGTATCTTTATCTACCCAGGTGATGGTATTCAATTGCGACAGGTTAATCACCATGCCATCATTATTGACCGAAAAACCCTCCATGCAATGGCCACCACTTTTAATGGCCACAGGCAGATTTTGCTGCGCAGCATATTTTACTGCTTCGGCCACACCGGCTGTATTTTGACAGCGGGCAATAATGGCAGGATATTTTTCTATGCGCTTATTAAACCCTTTGCGTAAAATTTCATAGTCCGCATCGCCTTTTTTAAAATACTGCACATTGCTATTTGATACCGCCTTTAAAGCAACCGGCATTGCCAGCCCCTGCAAAGGCTTGCTCAGCAGACCAAGATTAGTGAGCAGTGCCATTTTTAAAAATTCCTTACGCTGATATTTACGGGGCATATTTTTTCTGTTTTTATATGCAGCTTACAATACTGCAAGTATACTTTGTAAAACATGTTGATACGAGCATTTGTTTTTCATGGCATCATCGTTGCGTCGCAATCACTTCATCGGCATACCATTGTGCATCCTTTCAGCCCATTTTCACTTTTGCACATTTTCACATTTACACATTATCACATTATCACATAATCTCACTCCACCAATTGTGCCAGCACTACTCCCAGCGCCACCGCAGCATTTAAAGATTCTGCCTGCCCTTTTCGTGGGATGGTGATTTTTTTTGTGGCCAACCGCATCAAATCCTCCCCTATCCCTTTCGACTCATTGCCAATGATGATGATGCCTTCTTTAATTTTTGACACTTTTTGCAACGGAATGCCATCTAAAGCAGTGGCATATACCGGCAGGTTTTTATGCCCCATTAACCATGCCGCCACATCGGTATACAGCATATTCACCCGGCCAATACTGCCCATAGTGGCCTGCACCACTTTGGGGTTGTACCTGTCGGCACAATTGAGGCTGCATACCATATTGGGTATGCCAAACCAATCGGCAATGCGGATGATGGTACCTATATTGCCCGGATCCTGCAATCCATCCAATAATATGGTGATATTGCCTGCCGCATTGAAATTTTCATCCACTTCCAGCTTTTCAAACACGGCCAGCACCTTATTTGGCTGGCTAAGTGCCGAAATTTTTTCCAGCTCAAAATCTTTCAGTTCCAGCACTTCATCAATAGCCTGCTTTTTAAGCCAGGATTCATGCTCAGTAAGCCATTCAGCCGTGGCCACCAGCAGGGTACAGGGCGAAAACCGACCCTCCACCAACTCGGGTACCAGCTTTGGCCCCTCGGCAAAAAACACCCTGTATTCATCTCTGAATTTTTTATGGTGCAAACTTTGGATATATTTGGCATGTGTTTTGGTAAACATGGAACTTGTTTTATATGCCTGCAGTCACCCGTTTTATACAAATGTCCCGCCAGCTATGGTTTGCTGTTATTGTAATGATACTGGTTGCATCATCCTGCACCATACCACGCAAATATCAAAAAGACAAACCCTTTTTGTTTAAAAATAATATTGAGATCAAAGGCGGGAACTTTACTGCGGCTGAAAAAAGCTCCCTCAAACAACGCCTGAATGCCCAGTTGGACGACAGCAGCCGTGTACAAACCAAAGATGCATTATTTTTTCTGCATTTTATTGACCACCCCCCGGTTTACGACAGTATTTCTGCTGCACAATCGGCCAGTTACATGCGTTTTTCCATGCAGTTTCTTGGTTACTTTAACGCTGCAGCTTCTTTTAAAGCCGATATTGATACCATTAAATCCGGCAGGCAAAAGCGTGTTACTGTTACGTATGCAGTAACTCCCGGAAAAGTAACGCTGATTGATACCAACCAGTACCGCCTTACTAAAAAAGAGGAGCTGCAAACACTGGCGCTGAAAACAAAAAATGAATCTTTCCTGGTAAAAAATGTACCTGTTTCAAAAAATGCGGTGTACGGTGAAATAGGCAGGCTGGTGCAATTGTACAGAAACAATGGTTATTATAAGTTTACGGGTGATGAACTGCGGGTAAGGGGTGATACCACTATTGAGGCACTTACCAACATAGGCGACGACCCTTTTGAGAACCTTGCGAGCCTTGCTGCTGCCAGTGCCAAACGTGACAGCCCCACCATTAAGTTATCTGTTGACCTGATAACCCCAAAGGATCCTAACAGGCTGGTGAAATACTTTGTACGCAACATTTACATCATGCCCGATTACGGAGAAAATGATTCACTAAGAAATCCAACATTAACTACTGAACTTGCTGGCGGCGGCAATTACATCATCAAATACCACAAAAATATTTTTAAACAGGCTTTTTTGCTGCGCAATATGTACATTAAAAAAGGAGATGCTTATAACCAGCTTGATTATTACCGTACCATCAACAGCTTTGCAAAAATCGGTGTATGGCAGAGTGTAAACATACAGATACAGGACGTAAAGGACAGCACCGGCCTGATTGACCTGGTGGTGGAGCTGGTGCCTGCACGAAAATTTGGGTTTGATGCCAACGTAGAAAGCAGTTACTCCATCAACAGCAACAGCACCAGCCTGGCCAATGCTACGGTGGGTAATGTACTGGGGTTTTCGGGCAACGTATCACTCATTAACCGTAATGTGGGCAGGGAAGCCATCCGCATGAGCAATGCCCTGCGTGCCGGTGTGGAGCTGAACGTGGGCAATGCAAAGAAAAACGGCATCATCAATTCCAATGAGTTCAGTTACAACAATGGTATCGCTATTCCCAGGCTGATAACACCCTTTAAATGCATCAACAAAAAAAGACTTTTATCACAGCAAACAGTAATCAATACCAATCTTTCTTATATCAACCGTATCAATCTTTTCAACCTGCAATCGGTAAACTTTAGTGCCGGTTACGAATGGACTAACAGGGTAAACAGAAAATTTACATTAAAACCGCTTAATGTTGAATTCACCTACCTGTACAACGAATCAGACAGTTTCAGACAAACCCTTTTAGACAATCCTTTTTTGCGTTCTTCTTTTACAACGGCCCTGGTAATTGGTTCCAGTTTTAATTATTCTTCCACTTACTTTAATCCAAAGTATAAAGGCAGGCAGCGCAATTTTAAGGGAAATATTGAGATATCAGGCTTTTTCCCCGGTAATTTAAAATACCTGCGGCGTTTTGTAAAACTTGATGCGGAATATACTTATACTAAAAACTATCAAAAATCTGCTTTAGTTGCAAGGGTATTTGGTGGTGTGGGTATTCCGTTTACAAACGATGAAACATCCCTCCCCTTTTTTAAACAGTATTTTGGTGGCGGATCAAACAGTATGCGTGGCTGGCCCATCCGTGGCCTTGGCCGTGGTGCACAGCCGCTGGCATTGTACAGCAGCAGAAGCAATACCACTTTAAACGACCGAACCGGAGATATACAATTAGAGGGTAATTTTGAGTACCGGTATGATATCGCCAGCATCATCCCAAATTCCATCCTGCTTAAAGGCGCTTTATTTGTTGATGCCGGCAATGTATGGAACTTTAAAAACTCGCTGCCGGGTGGTGGCAGAGACAGTACACAATTTAATCCGAAATACTTTTACAACCAACTGGCTGTATCAGCAGGCACCGGCTTCAGGATAGATTTCAGTTATTTTCTTATACGGTTCGATCTGGCACTAAGGATAAAGCGCCCGGATATTGACAACGACAATGGCTGGCAGTTACCTTCTATAAATTACAAAAACCTGCTTAGCGGTAACCAGGCAAATAAGGAATGGCGCTACGAAAATTTCAATTTCACCATTGGTATCAATTATCCCTTTTAGTGCTTAAAACAATTCCGGCTGATCGTTAGCAGCCGTAACAGGTTTCTCCCATTCCATTTCCACCGACTTACTGTATTCCACCAGTTTGGCGCCCACAGCTTTCCAGCCCATTACTTCCACTAATTTAATCACTTTAAATTTGGCTTTTCTTATTTGTGTGCCACGTCCGCTTTGCACCGCCAGTATGGGTTCCGCCAGGGTACTCACCGCTTCCAACCGGTTTCCTGCACCTTCCCGTATAAACATAAATTTGCTGTGCAGCGTAGTGGTTTCTATTTTAAACCTTTTGATATTGTATTGCTGCTTTTCATTATCAAGGTATACAGCAGTAATGATTTTGTCTGCATCAAATTTTTCTATCAGCAGTATTTTTTCTGCATCAAAGCGCTGTGTCAGTTCCTGGTCGGTTATTTGATAGTTACCATCATTAAAAATTACCAGAATTCTGTCTTCCGCTTCAAACTTGCCCAGGTAAATGCCTTTTTCCTCGTTACTCAGCCTGCCAAACTTATCATCAAACCACATTTTTTTAGCACTCAATGTTGAGCGGCCTGCTTCCTTAAATTTAACCGATTTAATGGGGTATTTGGTAACCTGGTTGCCAATGCTGCCACGGCTCTTGATGTCCATTTCCTCAAAATAAAAATCAAGTTCTTTATGGCGGGCAGTACAGTTGGGACTGAGTATTATTTTAACCACTTCGGCCTCACCATTGGCATTTACT
>JANMDL010000019.1:0-3272 GCA_031376295.1 Chitinophagales bacterium | reverse complement strand
CCCTGTGCAGCCTGGTTACGTATGCCAGGCTGCATTTCGGATTTAAACTGCCCTTCGACATCTGGTTACTTACACTGGTGGCCATTCTGCCGCAGATAATTATTACCTCACGGGAAAAAAAAATGAGAAGGGCCAGGAACTACGATGATGCAGCTATTGATTATATATGGCTGGGTTTTGGTATAGCTATTTTTTTGATTTCACATATTAACGCCGTTTTTATTAACAAAATGGTGGAAATATATAAGGTATACGAGGCCGCAACTGGTAAATGGCCTGATTTTGGGCTGAGCAGCTTCAGTTCTTCCTCCATGCTGCTACTCTATGGCTTTCCTACTGTAATAACCGGGGCCATAATGAAGTATAAACCAATGCTCCTGGGTGGCATTGCCTGCTGGTGCTGTTGTATCATAAGCGTTTACACACCCATCAAAACCGATATGCTTTTAACGGCCTTTGCAGCAGTTGTGATGTGGCTGATACCCGGTATTATTTTGTGGGGCAAATACAAAAAGAAGAGGGCAAAGGATGTTTAAGGAACTGGATCCTATACTGCATTCTCAGTTAAGGCTGGCTGTTATCAGCCTGCTTATCGGCGTTAAAGAGGCCGAATTCACTTTTATCAGGGAAAAAACCAATTCCACAGCCGGTAACCTCAGTGTACAAATCAATAAATTAAAAGAAACCGGCTATGTAGATGTGATAAAACAATTTAAGGACAATTATCCGCAAACCGTTTGTAAAATAACTCCCAAAGGTATCTCAGCCTTTGAAGCCTATGTAAAAGCCTTGCAAAGCTATATGAATCCTGGCGGGCAATAGC
The DNA here is from genome assembly GCA_031376295.1 of Chitinophagales bacterium. GTDB lineage: Bacteria > Bacteroidota > Bacteroidia > Chitinophagales > Chitinophagaceae > Ferruginibacter. The sequence goes on along the minus strand of JANMDL010000019.1, from coordinate 2,449 downwards.
AAGCCCAACACTATATTTCAGCCAAAGTAAATTACAAAAATTTGTAACTTGTTGCATTTTTTCAACTATATGCAGCTTTTTTTACTATTTTAGTGTCCTTCGCTTTACCGTTCGTATAAAATAACATACTTTTAACGCAAATTTTTTAAAAAAAAACAGCATGAGAAAATTATTCTTAATCATGATGTGCTTTATGTCGGTTTCGGCCGCATCATTTGCACAGGCAATGGAAGCATCCGGAAAGGTTACGGATGACAAGGGTAACCCCATTCCAAGGGCATCCATCAGGGAAAAAAATGGCCGTAAAGGAACAAGCGCAGGAGTAGACGGCTCTTTTAAATTAAACGTAGCAAACGGTGCTACATTGGTTATCAGTGCTACCGGCTTTGAAAGCAGGGAAGTAGCTGCTGCATCAGGCATGGCAGTACAACTGATAGTGGATGTAAAAGCGTTGAACGAAGTGGTAGTTACAGGTACAGGTGTGGCCACCAGCAAAAAGCGTACAGCCTTTGCTGTTGAATCAGTAACGGCAGACAAATTACCGCAGGCTCCTACTGCTGATATTGGTAATGCACTGGTTGGTAAAATTGCCGGCGCACAAATATCAAGTATTGGCGGCAGCCCGGGCTCACCTACACAAATTTTATTAAGGGGTATCAATACCATTACTAATGGTACCAACCCAATGATATTATTGGACGGTATTGAAGTAAGATCTACCAGTCTTGAGAGCCTTGACCTTAGCAATATTGAGCGTGTGGAAGTAGTGCAAGGTGCAGCTTCTGCCTCTATTTATGGTGCACAGGGTGCCAATGGTGTTATCCAGTTGTTCTCCAAAAAAGGCAAACAGGGAAAAATCAGCATTGATATTTCTTCCAGCATTGCCCAGAATGAACTGCTGAACATTGGTGGTGTTCAAAAATCTAAATTTCACTCTTTTAACGTTAATGCGAATAATGAAGTGGTAAGAAGTACTGGTGCAGTGCTTACGTTTGATCCGGTTACAGGGTCTTACCTGAACAACCCGGTGTTTAACCTTATTTCTCCAACAAGTATTGCCAATAAGGCTTACGATAAAAACCTGCTGTGGTACGATCATTATAAAATGTTCTTCCAAAAGGCAAAAGTGTACAACAATTCTGTAAGTATTACAGGCGCCAAAGATAAATTTGATTTTGCAGTGGTAGCTTCAGACAGCCGCCAGGAAACGGTATTTAAAAATAATGGCAAATACAGCCGTTCAAATATCAGTTCAAATATTGGTGTGGAACTGGCCAAGGGCCTGAAATTACGCAGTACTACACAACTGGTATATACAAAAAATACACAGCTTGATGCAGATGGACGCAATATGCTGTATGCCATCAACAACTCACGTCCTTTTGCCAATTACGAGCAGCGGGATGCTGCTGGTTTCCATTCACCTTATTTTGGTGATGCAGTTGGTGTAAATGGGTACAATTTTAATTACATCACAGAAAATGCAAAGTATGATGAAAAAACAATTGACGTAATACAAAATTTCAACCTGAATTACAAGTTCCCGAAATTTGTAGAGCTGGATGCCAAATATGGTATTAACAGGAGTTCGTTGTCAAGAACTTTCAGAATTGCTGAACAGAGTCATAGCGAAGGTGCTGCGTATTGGGAATATTGGGCAGAGTTTTACTCTCCCCGTACATCTTATGCTTCTCCAACAGTTTCTGCCGAGTCAGGCGAAATCAACCAGATGGAATTTGTTAATAATTTCCAGAACCTGAATGCTACTGCTACTATCAGGTTTGATTTTGAAAAAGATTTTCATCTTAAAATTCCACTGCAATCATCTACAATAGTTGGTTGGGATTACCGCAAAAGCAGGGGAACTGATTACAGGAGTTATGGATCTGATGCTCCTTCTTTCTCTCCATACACTTCAGCCGATATGGGCAACTTTAAAGTAGTAACAGATGATTTGACAGAATTTGCAACTTATGGCGTACTGGTTAACCAGCGTTTTGAATGGTCTGACTTTGCAGGTATCAGCGCAGGTATCCGCAGCGACTATTCTTCTGCATTTGGTCAGGGATCCAAGCCTTTCACATTCCCACGCGGCGATGCTTATGTAAGGGTATCACGCCTTGATTTCTTTCAGAACAGTGGTGTTAGCAATGTTGTAAACGAGTGGAAAATACGTGCAGCTTATGGCGAAGCAGGTATTCAGCCTGGTGCATATGCCCGTTTCCCGGTGCTTGGCAAGGCTACTGTAGGTTCACAGAATGCTTTGAGCTCACCTGTAACTTATGCAAATCCTGATTTACAGATTGAGGTATCTAAAGAACTGGAAATATTATCTATGTGATTTTGATCATTTATATCAAAGTTGCTAACATCACTAAAACTCTCTTCTGAACTACCATTTTCGTTTTCCTCTTCATTCTCTTCCTGTAATTTGTGAAGAGTTTGCATT
>JANMDL010000939.1:0-1975 GCA_031376295.1 Chitinophagales bacterium | reverse complement strand
CATCAACCCAAAGCCCGATGCTACCGGAAAGATTAGCCCCATGTTTCAGATCATTTACAACAAGTGAGGGTTGCCTGTTGTTGTTAAGAAAAAGTTTTGCCTGTGTATCCTTTACTTCAATCCGCATCGTTATCCATTTGTTCATTTCCATATCGGCGTAAGATTCATACTTTTCCGGTGATTCTTTGCGCAGGCGGTCGAATTTATAATCCGGGTATGCATAATATTGAATAGAATGATTTCGCCTTACCTGGTCATTTACCCTTGCATTCACCGGCCTGATATAAATACTTTCATATTTTGTATTACTTTCGTTGACCCGGAAAGCGATACCAATAAAACCTCTTGCAAAATCTGGCGCATTTTTCAACAGCCTGCTCAATACCTTTACTTCAATCATTCCATTTTTAAAATCGATTCCCTTGATCTTTACAAAAGTTGGTTCGTCAAATGCTTTTACAGCAGAATCCTTAATTACTTTTATTGCTTCTTTGCCCGCCAGTGTTTCTGCTGTGATGAAAACGTTAACTGGTTCAGTGTTGTTTTTATTGAACCTGATTGATTGTGCAAAAAGCTGATTTGCAATGAGCATAAAGCAGCACATTATTGACAGTAAACCAAATTTCATAACTATTTTTTCACAAAGTTATTGTTTTAAAAATGGCGCAACACATGCCCATACAGCATTAAAATTTTCTAAGAAAACAGCATGCGTAGTATTGGGAATAACGGCTATCTGGCAAAGCGGTATCATCTGTGCCGTATGAACAACACGCTGTGGAGGATTACCTCCGTCCTTGTCGCCAGCCATTACGAGTGTTGAACATTTTATGGTTTCAAAAAATGAACTGTCCAGCGTTAGCTTGTTGTACATGTTACCCAGGTTGGTAAACATTTCCTGCAGTCTCTGTGGTTCGGGCATCAGTTTGTACTGTTGTTTCCAGTAAATACTGTCAAAAGCCAGGGCCTGCGTTACATCAAAACCAAAATTACGGAGGCCGGGATAAAGTTCAGTTGCACCAATAGCAATCAATTTCTTTACTCGTTGTGGGTACATACTTGCAATTTTATAACCGGCATAAGCTCCATCACTAAAACCAAGAATCGTTACACTGTCTTTGGTAACAGCATTAATTACAGCCATTACGTCATTTGCTTTTTGTTCATAAGTTATTGGCCCGGTGCCAAGTGAAGATTTTCCATGCCCACGGGTAGAAACAGCAATCACCTGCCAGGTTTTCTTCAGGCTGTCAATGAAACGAAACATTTCATAGGTTGAACCAAAAATACCACCGTGCAGTATAACAATGGGCTTCCCCTTTCCATAAACTTCATAATAGATCTTTGCATCGCCGACCTGCACGTAATGACCCGCTTTAGCATTGGCACCATACGGAATTTCATTAGGTGCAGAAGGGGACGTTTGCATAAAATGCCTTAAATGTTTTGGCGGTTTTTGTTGGCCATAGGCAAATAAGCCCAAAAACATAATCAGCGTAAATAATATTGATTTCATGTTTGCTGTAGTATTTTAACTTTTTTGTTTTTAAGCTTTACTGTGCATCACTCAGGCAACCCCGCACAGCAAAATTAAACCCGGTACATACATCGCCTTCCTGTAAAACCAACTGCCGCTTTCTGTAAAGGCGTGGGTAAAATTTTGCCTTCACCAATTCCTGTTCCTCTGAGTTTAAAGGAAAAAGCTGTTTAAAGTAGCTCAATAATGGCTCGGATGAATCTTCTGTACTGCCTTGTTTCATATCATGTAATAAAGTTGTAAAGATGCCGAAAAAATACATCTTAGTAACCGGCTGCATAAAATTGCTGCCATCCTGAAAGAATCCAACTTACATGCAAAGTCAGAAATTACTTTAAACACATCAACAGTTCGGTCTCCAGTTTAGATTCATCATTTGTCCAGTGCCCATAAATCTCAATATAAGGTAAGCTGGTTTCCAGGCCCTTGCTTCTTAAC
>JANMDL010000592.1:0-10624 GCA_031376295.1 Chitinophagales bacterium | reverse complement strand
AATGCTGCAATTAACCTGCTCATTATCCAATCTTACCACATTGTATTTTTTCTTTGCAAATTTCAATCAGTTTGTCAAACAGCAGCCAGCCATTGCCACGGCCAGGCATTTGTTTTATGGCAATTAACCGTGGGCGTAGGGAACACCACCCATCACCAAAAGAAGTCATGCCATATTAAATGCACCCAAATGGGTTGTGTAATATATTTTCAGTAGCTTTAGAGGATGAATTTCTCCGGGTAGTAATTGATTCCCCGAACCGGTATGGCTGTTTTATAAAAAAGGCAATGTTATTTATCTTCATAAATTACTGATGATATGTTGTATAAAAAAATCACAATATTGTTTCTTTCTCTGCTAGCCACAATGGTATTAACTGCACAAAGTAAAAAAAGCAGGTTGGCAGCGATTATGAAAACATACCACAGGTATAATATGTTTGACGGAGCCGTTTTGGTTGCCGAGAATGGTAAAATAGTTTATAAAGATGCTTTCGGGCTGGCAAACAGGGAATGGAATATACCCAACAGCACCAGCACTAAATTTATGATTGGCTCAGTGTCAAAACCAATTACTGCCATGCTGATGCTGATTCAGGTGCAGAAAGGATTAATCAGCCTGGATAAAACCATTGCAGACTATTTACCTGAATTTAAAGATAAACCTGCTGCAGCTATAACCATCAGGCAATTGCTAAGCCATACTTCCGGTATACCTAACTATGATATTATAAAAGATTTTTTTCCCCGCATCAGCCGCCAAAGTTTTACAAGAGCCGATTATATTAAAGTGTACATGGATTCTGCTCTTGCCTTTGAACCTGGCAGCCGATTTTTTTACAGCAGTTGGGGGTATTTTACATTGGGTTTATTAATGGAAAGGATAACCGGGAAATCCTATGCAGCATTAATGAAAGAAGACATTTTTGATAAATTAGGCATGAGTAATTCAGGCTCATACCACCACGCACAAATTGTACCCAACAGGGCTACGGGGTACGATTACAGTTTTGGCGGCTTAACCAGCGCTGATTTTCGTGACCAGTCGAATGCCATGGGTACAGGCGATATTTATTCAACAGTGGAGGACCTTTTTACATTTCACCTGGCAATTAGTAACAATACATTGCTTAATAAAACCTTAACTGCTGAAATGCTTACACCGGGTATGCGGCCTTCTGAATACGGCTATGGGTGGTATAATAAATTTTTTAAATACACCCCATCCGACAGCGTGGCATCAAACTTTCACCTGGGCATGACGAATGGGTTTATCTCTTTTGCATTGCGGATACCTGCCACTAACAGTTTTGCAGTAATTCTCTGCAACAGTTCGCCAACTGATTTTTTTGGCATTACCGGCAACCTGGTTAAAGTATTGTACAATAAGCCTGTGTATATTAAGCAGCCTGTGCATAAGGCAATGGAGACATTGATCACCACAAAAGGTGCCACCAAAGCTGTGGAGGATTTCAAAAGAATAAATGCAGATACGGCACAGTATTATGCTGACTGGATTTCGATGAACTTTATTGCAGAACAACTGCTTTTGTTAAATAGATTTGAAGATGCGAGGATTATTGGGGAGAACAATGTTGCAGCCTTTCCTGATAAGGATCTGGTACTGTTAACCATGGGCAATATTTACCTGGCACTGAAACGAAATGAGGATGCCATTACATTTTACAAAAAAACATTAGTAATAACGCCAGGCTTTGAAGAAGCAAAAAACAGGCTGAAGGAGCTGGAACGTAAATGATATTTCCCCGGGCAGTTCAAAAAAATTCATTGTTCGGCTTTTAGTTACCCAAACAGTGAATTTGGGTTAAAATAATTTTTTTCTTTCTACGGGGGCTGCAGCAATATAGGAATTGATAAATGCCTGTTGTACCTGTACCCTGGCCGATAATGTCTTCAGCCTTTCCCTTATTTCACCAGTATCGTACTGGAAATTTTCCACCACCAGCCCCATCTGGTTCAGGTGTTGTACTGCATCCGTTATTAAACCGGAAATGGGTGCCAGCATTGTGGCAATTTCTGCATCAGGTCTTAGCGGCATAAACTGCTTATTGCGGTATTGTACAAAGCCATTATAAATGGCCGTTGACTGATTAAACAGGGCAACTGCGGCATTGTACAGCTCCATATCCTTATCGCCATAAATAATGGCAATTTTCATTTCGTTGTACGAATGCCAGAGTTTGAGCCGGTTGTTTTCGAGGCCACCTTCATACATCCGCCGGGTAAATGCTTCCAGTTGCTGCAGGCTGTCGAGTTGAAAAAACTTATTCAGCGAATCAGGGTAATTGAAGTATGGGGTATTGGCGGCAGCTCTCCATTGTTCTTTTTTGAATGCTTTGTGTGTAACAGGGTTATAGCGCAATTGCCACAGCGGGTCAAATGGCATGTGAGAAGCAAGAAAATCATCTGGTGCCACCATCAGCCACTTTGTACTGTAGTTGTCACCCGCATCCCAGGTTGGGTCGCAGAGCCACCAGGCATCATCTAATTGTACCGCACACCAACTATGGCCGGTATAAGTTACCGTTCCGGCAGCTTTGGTATAGCCGGTTATCACCCGGGAGGGTATATTGGTTTGTAAAAGCAGTTCAGTAAAAAGGGCAGCAAAATTTTCGCAAACTCCTTTTCTTCTTTGTACTGTTATTGCGGCAACAACAGCTGATGGTTTGCTCCAGTTAAAATAATACATACTGTCAGCAGCATACCTGATATGAGTGGTCACCCAGTTGTATAACGTGTGGATTTTTTCATAACCCGTTTTGCAATGGCCATTTACATACCGGGAGATGGAAGTGGCTGTAAGTGCTGCTGTATCAGGAATATGGATAACTGTTGCATTAAGGGTGTTCATTTCCTGCCGGAATTGTGCTGGCAGGTTTTGAGTTGCAGCAAAAAGGCATAGTAAAATGAGTACCCTTTTCATTGGGTAAAATTAAGCCATACATCAAAGCCAACCGCAAAGTCCTGCCGGTTTGTAATGGGCCAGTTTGAATGCAACACAGCTGCGCAGTTTTTTTGCTGCCACAGAGGCACAGAAACACTGTTTGGTGCTTTATTTTTACAGTAACAAGCACAATATGAAGCAGTGCCGGCTTGAACGATAAGGTATTCACTCCGCTTTGGTCAACTGTGTTTCAGTGCTTCTGTGGCTATATATGGGCAGCAAAGTTGCCCTGCCTATGACAGGGGCTTGAAATAATTTTGAAACTGACCCACTATCTGCCGGTTAGTTTATAGTAGTTGTAAATTTTTACAGGCAGATACATTGCGGCGAATAAGGAAATTCTTAGCCATCACTTGTATTTCAGCATACTTCTCCTGGCTCAAAAGAAGCTAATCTCCCACCAGTCCTCAGCGGAGCCGCCTCATTTAGTCCGTGCCCAAGCTTTAGCGGGGGATATTTGGGGCAGGGGCCCCAAATAAGGGCTAAATGGAGCGGTGCAGCGAGGACGAAGCCTGCCGGCTTGAGGCATGCGCAAGCAAACAATCAGTGAAGTGTTGCGATACACTGCATAAATGACACTATCATGATTTTAATGCGTTTGCCCTGTGATTTATATAGTCCCCTTTTGTGTGTCCGGATAATTAAAGTAAATTGTGTTATAAAGTAAGCATAGCAACCAATAAATATTTTCAGGTATACTGGCAATGTATAAAATATCCCAATGTGAATGGACGTGCATCTTACAAAGATTTTTAACAGTTGAAGGCAAATGATAAAAACGTACTCCCGGTTCCGGAAAATAACAATATGGTTCTTTATTATTATCCTGCTAATTAGTGCAGGCATTTTTGCATTTACATTATTAAGCAGCAGTGTAACAAAAAACATCGATACTTATATCTACAGCCTTCCATTTGAAAAAGGAAGGAAGTACAAGGTAGTTCAGGGCTATGGGGGATTATTTTCGCATAAAAATATCGCCGCTTTAGATTTTGATATGCCTGAAGGTACGCCAGTGTGCGCCGCAAGAGAAGGTGTTGTTTACCTGTATAAAGACGATAGCAACGAGGGTGGGCCTTTTTCGGAATATGAAAAGAAAGCAAATTTTATTATTGTAAAACATAGCGATGGCAGCTTTGGCTGTTACTGGCATTTGAAAAAGAATGGTGTAGCTGTTAAAAGTGGAATTGTAGCCAAAGGGCAGGTGATTGGGTATAGCGGTTCTACAGGATTTACCTTAAGCCCTCACCTGCACTTTTCAGTAAAACGAAAATTAAACTACAATAAAGATTCGTTTGTGAGAACAAAATTTATGACTACCAGCGGTATCCAAATACCGGAAAACAGGGTTTTTTGCGAAAGACCTTCATACTAAAATGAAACCAACCGAAATGTCCTGCCAGTTAGTTTATAGTAGCTGCAAATCTCTATGGGCAGAGACATTGCGGCGAAGGAAATCATCCCATCAGCACATTATCCCATCATCTTAACCATTCCCGCCACAATCTTATCTATCGGCAGGTGTACAGTTTCGGGGCCAAACTCTTCTTTAGCAATAAACCGAAATGTTTCTACCTGTTGTGCTTTTTCGTAAATGGCTAATTGTGCTGCATCAAAATCAAAGGGTTTGCTGCGCAGGGGTACAGTAATGGGCGCCAGGGCTTTGGCAAAATAATAGATGGAAAGTATCTGGTGTGCAGCATTAAAGGCGCTTTGCTGGTAAAAGTCGGTGGTGTAAATATGGTCGCCCACTTCCACCGCCAGGTTCAGTTCCTCCATAAATTCCCTGGCCAGGCAGTCACGGGTGCCTTCGCCTTTTTCCAGCCCGCCACCGGGGAATTTTGTAATGTACATACCCCTGATAAATTCGTCGCTTACCAGCACCTGCTGCTGTTCATTTACCAGTATGCCATACACCCGTATGCTGATCATGTATTTATTTTTTTAACCTTTTGTAATAATTGTATATCACAAAGCCTAGTATGATAAAAGACAGGATTACGGGCGCCCAGAAGGCATAAGGTGTGTCTTTGTAAGGGATGGGTACATTCATGCCGTAAATACTGGCAATCAATACCGGCACACTTAAAAAGATGGTCAATGTTGTCAACCGCTTAAGTACCTGGTTCTGGTTATTGCTGATGATGCTGGCAAAAGCATCCAGTGTACTGTTGAGTATATTGGTATAAGTATTGGCCATTTCAAGCGCCTGAGAGGTTTCCACCACCAGGTCATCCAGAAAATCTTTTTCATCTTCCGTTAACTGTAAAATATTGGTGCGGATGAGCTTCATCATCAGCAACTCATTACTGCGCAGGGCGGTGATGAAGTACACAAAACTTTTTTGTATGCGCATCAGTTGCAGCAGTTCCTCATTCCTGTTAGCATCATACAGTTTCTGTTCCAGCAGGTTTCTGCGGGTATTAATTTCTTTCAGGTATTCCTGGAAGTTGGTAGTAATTTTTTCAAATATCTTCAGCACCATCATGTTCTTTTTGTCAGGGTGCCGGTTCTGAAAACTGCCCAGGAATTTTTTGATCGCTTCGTTTTCAAAAGAGTTTACTGTTACAATCTGGTTGTGGGTAAGTATGATACAAATGGGTATGGTGATATAAAAAGCATCACTTTCGTTGAATGAATTGTTTTCGGTGGGTGTTTTTATTACAATCAGTTTTACATTGTCATCAATTTCATAGCGGCTCCGCTCATCAATATCCAGTGAATCTTTTAAAAAGTCGATGGGTATATCCAGTTCATCACTCAGGTTCGAAAACTCCTCCTGCTTGAGTGGCGGCAATACATTTATCCATGTACCGGCTTCGGGTTTGTCTGTCTCTATCGTTTGATGGTCGATATTTTTGAAGTACTGAATCATGTTGAATGAAAAGAATGACGAATGAAAAGAATAACGAACGATGAAGTTTGAAAAACGAATGTGCTAACCCGCTAACCCGTAACTAAATCAACCTGTAAAAAAAATTACGAATGAAGCAAATGACGAATAGTGAATGCCGAATGACGAATGTGACAACACTTTACTGAACTTTTGAACTAATAAACTTTCAACCTTACATTTCTGAAAGACAAAACACTAAAACACTCCCACGCCTTCCAATTTTTAATTCTTAATTTTTAATTCTTAATTGATAAACGATAACTAAACCTCCACTTCCCCCTTAAATACAAACTGAGCAGGGCCGCAAAGCCATATATTGTTAAAACTTGTTTCGCCGGTTTTGTCAAATTCCACGCTAAGCTGTCCGCCGGGAGTTTTTACAAATACACTGTTAAAGCCCCGCTCGTTGTGTGCATTCACTAAAGCGGCGGCTGTTACGCCGGTACCGCAACTAAGGGTTTCATCTTCCACCCCCCGCTCGTAAGTACGCACATAAATGCTGTTCTCTCCTGTGGTTTCCACCAGGTTTACATTTACACCTTCTGCTGCAAACTGCTTGCTGTAGCGTATTTCCCGGCCGGTAGCCACCACATCTACCTCTAAAATATTGGTAGCAAATTTTACAAAATGCGGTGATCCTGTGTTCAGCAGGTAATAATTGCTGTGCGCTTCCACTTTGTCTACATCCTTCATCTTCAGGCTTACTTCACCATCTGTTTCAATTTCGGCTTCGTGTACCCCGTCAATAGCCATAAAGTGATAAGTACTGCGGTGTATGCCATGGTTGTATGCAAATTTCACCAGGCACCTGCCGCCATTACCACACATGGTGCTTTCCTGCCCATCGGCATTAAAATATTGCATCTCAAAATCGTAGCCCTCTCTTTTATTCAGCAGCATCAGCCCATCGGCGCCAATACCAAAATGCCTGTCGCAAAGTTTTTTCACCTGTTGCAAACTAAGCTCCTTGTAAAGGCTATCCCTGTTGTCAAGAATGATAAAATCATTTCCTGTACCGTGGTATTTATAAAACTCAATCTTCATTTGTTTCATTTTTTTGATGGCACAGCCGGTTTAAAGCTTCCATACAGGGGTAAAGTTACTGAAGTTGATCCTGATCCCATGATTGAAAAAAGTTTGACCGGCTTTCTTTTGGCGTGTTTTTTAGTCCACAGCACAAACTATTCGTTGTCAAGGCAGGTCATCGCTTCTTTTGCATTCACAAAATCAAACCCTTTGTATTTAGAAACCATTTTATACACTTTATTATATCCCTTTGCCCCCAGGGGAATTACGCACCTGCCTTTTTTACCAATTAATGCCAGCCACATATCAGGGTCATGCGGCCCCTCGTCAGTTGTAACCAGTTTTATGGTTTGTATGTCCTTCCTGCTTACCTGCCTGATATGACTCCCGGGATGTTCCACTTTTACAAATTTATCAGTGATAATAACGGTACATTCATATGCAGCATTTTTCGCCATGCATGTTTCGATTAAATATTCTCAACAATAATTTTTAAAGCAGTAGAAATCAGTTTTTCCACCACAGCACCACCGTCTTTTGAAAATTGCTTGCTTACCCTGTTGGCTACAATGGCACTGAGCGACAGGCACTGGTGGCCCAGGATGCGGCCCATACCGTAAATGGCGGATGTTTCCATTTCAAAATTGGTAATACGGTGATTGCCAAAGGTAAACGTGGTAAGCCTGTTAATAAGATCGGGGTTGCTGAGGCCCATACGCAGTACACGCCCCTGCGGCCCGTAAAAACCCGGACAGGTAACCGTAATGCCCTGGTGAAACCCATTGGTAAAATGTTTCAGCAGCGATGCTCCTGCCGTGCTGATATAGGGCAGGGAAAATGTATTCTGCAACTGTGTTTGGGTTAAAAATGCCTGTATTATCTGCAGTTCTTCCTCATTGTTTTCGTGCCGGTAAAAATTCAGCAGGTTATCAATGCCCAGGCCATGTGTAGTGGCCACAAAACTATCAACAGGTATATCAGCCTGCAATGAACCGGAAGTACCCAGCCTGATAATGCTGAGCTGGGTGAGGCTGCTTTTGATGAGCCTTGTTTCAAAATCAATATTTACCAGTGCATCCAGTTCGTTCAATACAATATCTATATTATCGGGGCCAATGCCGGTACTTACCACGGTTATTTTTTTGCCGGCCATGGTACCAGTATGAGTTACAAACTCCCTGTGCTGGTTTTTGTACTCAATACTGTCAAAGTATTTACTCACTTCACCTACCCTGTCGGGGTCGCCTACGGTGATGATGGTGGTGGTAATTTCCTCAGGGCGACAGTTTAAATGATACACTGCGCCACGGCTGTTTATGATCAATTCGGATTCAGCTATTGGTTGCATTCCTAATTTTTGATAAAAATACCCTATTTTTGCGTTCGTAAAAAATAAGGTAGATACTTATTATTTTGCAACAGTTTATTTGAAATGTAAAAGGTCCTGTGGCCGAGTGGCTAGGCAAAGCTCTGCAAAAGCTTCTACAGCGGTTCGAATCCGCTCGGGACCTCTTTTTTAAAATTGCTCCTTCTCTTTCCGGGAAGGATTTTTTGTATGATGACTTTCCCGAAAATACTATACTGGCTGGGCAGAATTTGCTGTATTTTGCTGATTGTTGCCTGTTTTATGCCCTGGGCCTATTACAACGACCTTTCTATTTCTGCCGAAGCTCAGAAAACCTTTACCGGATTTTACAGTTATCAGAATTATTATGGCAAGCCGGGTAAATTCCTCTCTATTTTTGCTGCCCTTTCTCTTTTTCTTAAAATAATGCCTAAGATATGGGCAAAGCGTGTCGACCTTTTTGTCTGCGCCATTGCCATGGCCTATGGCCTTAAATCTTTTTTTGAGTACAAAGGCGTATATGGCAGTGTGGTACCAGTATTGCAACCGGGCCTTTTTTTAATGCTGGGAACCTTGTTCATAATGATGGCTGCCGCTATTTTCCCCGATCTGCGAATTGTGGAGAAGAAGTAGGGGCGATGGTCGTTGGGCGTTTGCAACAGTACGTGCCTCTTTATTAAGCATTCGCACTTCTTTATTTGTAAGTTGACAGAAGAAAGTTTACAGGATGAATATCTGCCCTATTCTTAATTTTTAACTCCCCTTTGTTGTAAAATGGAAAAATGTCCATTTTTTCTAAAAAATTGGAACCAGTATCTGCCAATATTGTATATTTAGCATGTAAAAGCCACCTGCGCTGCAGATGGCCTGTTATAAATCGACTGGTCACATTAGAGCCAGTTAAAATGCAAGTATGTAAGTAATAAGCCGGGCTTATGATGTTAACTGGCTGCTCTCATCAGGCAAATCAGTTGCAATCCTTACATTTTAGCCCCTCAATTGCCGTTGGGGGGCTTTTTAATTAAGTACAAATTAAGAAAACTATTCCCGAATAAACAATAAAGTTCTCAAAAAAGGAAAGTCGGTTTAACACAGTATGATGCATTTTTACAGCATTTTATCAATTTGGAGTTGATTATCAGGTTATTGGATGGTATATTTCAATAATATCTGTTTATTTATGGCGCAAATAATTACATTCAGTTGAATTGTTCAACTAAAAAATGGAGTAACTTGCAATTCTTGAAAAGTAGAAATATATCTCTTTTTCAAGAAAATTATAGCCTGATTTTTAAAAAAATGGCAGGCGAAGGCAGTCGTTTTGGGCATTAGTTAACAGATTCCCGGGCGTAATCATTTAAAATACTTACACCGAAAATTGTATCCGGTGTAAGCAGTTTTGTTTCCCGAAAATTACTGTTAAATAATTTTTACAATGCAAATATGTTACAAATAAAGAACAATTCCAAATTTTCAGATGATTTTTTTAGCGAATTATGAACAGTGTTAAGGCAAGATTATTACAATATATTGGTTATAAGGGTATTAGCAACAGGAAATTTGCTAAAGCAATAGCTGCATCCCCCAATATTTTAAGTACTAAATCTGCACTTGGCAGCGACATATTGGTACAAATAAGTATCAAATTTACTGAGCTGAACATGGATTGGGTGATAGCCGGCAGGGGAGAAATGCTGTTCAAAGAAGGCAGTAAAACCTCCAGAACCAATATATCGGATAATACCGCTGATGCTGATGGACTGCCTGTGAGAATTTTGGCCGATGATGGCGAATCCTATATAAAAACACAATCAATCAATATTTTACCGCTGTTTAATAAAAAACCTGCCACCGTTATTACACTAACGCAGGATGCTTTTGAAAAACTTACCCGGCGGTTGCCGCTTAGCAACCATCTTTATTTGCAGGTATTGCTTGGCCGGCAGGCCGAAGCTGATGCTGCAAGGCTGGGCATTTCCGTAGAGGAAGCCAAAAACCTTATTGCCGCCAGGGTGGACGAAGCGGGGGAGGGAATGACGGTTTAGCATTAAGAATTGAAAATTAAGAATTAAAAATTCATTTGAATTAGAGTTGGGTTTCAAATTGGTGGCTAACTGATTACTGCAGTGGAATTGAGGAGCACAACTGTTACTAAGCAGGAAGTAAGAATGAAGCTGCTCATCGCCCTTTCATCCGTACAATATCAGCTTATTTTACATAGTAAGGCAGCCGCTTTATTCATTTCATATCCACGCCTTTTTTCGCTGCTGTGTCTGCTATGTAAAAGGCCTTGGCTGCCTTGTCAGTTGAATGAAGACACCATAAAGATAATATTTTTATTTACAGTTATAATAAAACTCCGTCTGCTATGAGCGGTCATCTGTATTTAAACA
>JANMDL010000883.1:0-6304 GCA_031376295.1 Chitinophagales bacterium | reverse complement strand
TTGTTTTTTTGTTCTCAATATTAATAACAGGCTTATACTCACTTTTTTCAACCCATTCTTTAAATGCTTTTTTTGCATCTTCGGAGAGTTCGCCACTTTCTAATGGAAACCCATTTTCCACTGCAAATTGCTGTGCACCATCACCCACCAGAATTACATGCGGTGTTTTTTCCATCACTTTCCTGGCTACAGATATAGGGTGTTTAATCCGCTCAATACCTGCCACAGCACCGCAGTTGGCGTGTTCATCCATAATGCAGGCATCAAGGGTAACAATGCCGTCCCTGTCAGGATAACCACCCAACCCCACACAGCAATTTTGCTCATTTTCAATGTGCATGGCACCAGCTTCCACTGCATCCAGCGCACGGCCACCCTTGCCCAGTATTTTCCAGGCGGCTTCATTTACCGGCATACCACTATCCCAGGTAGAAACTACAATGGGTTTTTCGGTTGCATCAAATCCACGGGCCATTATTTTAGCAGTGGCCAGCAACGGTGCGGTAAGGGCTGTATAGCTTAAAAACTTTCTTCTGTTAATCATTATTTGCTGTTTGTCTCTTTTTTGGGCCGTTGAATTATCGCCATTCGTTTCATCATTCAGTGCCGGCAGTTTGTAATAATCCTGCTGGTAACAAATATACAGAATATGTGATTATCTAAATTGTAATGGTGCATTTCAAATTCCCCGAGCGGGGCCGCCGCAAAACTGCTGCAATAACCTCATGGACAAATCTTCACCCCGTTGGTAAAAGACCAGACGGGGGCTTTCGGAGGCGCAAAGTCTGTTGTGTGCCGCAGCGTGGTTTTTGACCAGCGGTGATGCTTTTTTTATTGCTGAATATCAAACAGATAGCGATGGGTTATATATAATTATCGCACTTTGTTCTATTTGTTGGCGGTGAATATACCAATCACAACTGCCTGCCCTGGCTGGTGTGCTCACTGTTCCCAATATCCAATCCCCCAAAAAACCGCCAGCTAATTCTTTTCTGCCTTTTAATAATCAAAATTGCATACAGCGCCTGCGTAATTGTATCTATGCAGTATTAAAAATCATTCGCCATGAAGTTATATTTATTTGCAATTGCATTACTGGCCGCAGCAGGCAGCCATGCACAGGTAGCCATCAATACCGACGGCAGCACGGCAGATGCCAATGCCATTTTGGACCTGAAGAGTTTTAACAAGGGGCTGCTCATTCCAAGGAGTTCTATTAGTTCAATCAACAGCATGATCAGTGCCAAAAATGGTACCCTTATGTTTGATACTACTTACCAGCGCTTCAGGGTAAGAACTGAAAATGTATGGCGTGATGTGGTAGACAGCCGCTCCTGGACAAGGAATACCAACATTGTAGACCAGGTAGTATATACTTTTGATAGTGTTGGTATAGGTACATCGGTTCCGCTTACAAAACTGCACATAAGCGGCATTAATGAGCTCATTCGCCTGGGTACCAGCAACCCGCAGATAAGTTTTTACCAGGGCAGTGCGGCAACGGGTACTATTTACTTAGATGCCAATGATTTAAAACTGGCTACTTATGCCAGCAATAATACCGGTAAAGTAATCATACGTGTAAATGGCGGCGACCGCCTTACGGTGGCACCTGATGGCAACGTGGGCATAGCCACCACCGATCCGCTTGCACGCCTGCACATTGCCAGCGGGCAGGATGCAGGGCTTACCAATACAACTAACGGTTTTGTAATGCTTGGTGCCGCAGCAGGATCCAATGTGGTGATTGATAACAACGAAATCATTGCCCGCAACAATGGTGCTGTTTCTACACTTTTTATGCAGAACAATGGCGGACAGGTACAGATAGGTGGTACGGCCGTTCCAACTGGCTTCACTTTATCTGTTGCAGGTAAAGCCATCTGTACCGAGCTGCGGGTGCAGCTTACCGGCGCATGGCCCGACTATGTTTTCGACAGTAAATACAAACTTCCTTCCTTTGATAAATTGCGGCAATACATCAACGAAAACAAACACCTGCCCAATATTCCCGCTGCCAAAGACATTGAAAAAAGCGGTATGGATGTGGGCGATATGCAGCGCCGCATGATGGAAAAGATTGAAGAATTGACTTTGTATGTACTGGAACTGGAGAAGAAGGTTAGTGCGCTGGAAAAACGCAGTAATTAATAATTTTTAATTGATTAATTAGTAGCCAGTGCAAAAGATTGTAACAATATGGATATTCGGTTTCCTGTTCCTTTACTCCGGACTGAAGTCAGGGGCTCAGGAACTGCAAAGGCATAACGACTGTGGTACGCCGGTGCGCTATCCGCTGAAACAGATAGATAGTGCCTTATTGCAGCAGCAGTTGGCAGCAAGGGGCATTGCAGCTACCTTGCCCTATCCGGTAAAAGTATTTGTAGTTATTTTTGCTGATAACGATGGCAGCAATGTGGCAGTTGCAGAAGCCGATGTGCTGCGCCAACTGGAAAACATGCAGGGCTTTTATGCACCCCGCAATATTTGCTTTATATTAACGGGTATCACCCAGGTTAACAGCACCGATTTAAACAGCCAGGACACAGATTCGGAAACGGGTGAACTGACACCTTTCCTGCGTAGTGGCCATGTTACCATTTTCGTACACGCCAGTTTGTTCAGCACTGCTGATGGAAGCTGGAACGGTTACGCCTATGATATACCCAATACATTTTTAAGCATTGTGGATGGTGCCATCAACAGCACTACCAACCTGAGTACCCTGGCGCATGAGATGGGTCATTGCCTTGGGCTGTACCATACTTTTCAGAGCCGCAACGATAATGGCACCACCATCCGGGAGAACAGAGCCCGGAGCGGCGGCTGCAAAAACTGCGATAACGAAGGCGACCTGCTTTGCGATACGGATGCCGACAGGAATATTGATGATGTGGAAGTTGGTATAAGTTCTTGTAATTACCTGGGCAATGCCACTGATGCTTGTGGTAGTGCCCTGCTGATGACCACTACTAATATTATGACCTATGGCCGCCGCAGTTGCCGGGACAATTTTACTGTTGAACAGGGTAGCCGTGCCAGGGCTTTTTTGATAACAGATCTGGGACTGATTACTGCTTTGGCTGATGATGCCGTTATAGTAGTACCCAACCTGAGTGTGAGCAGTGGTGAGCGTATTTATGCCGCCCGCAATACACTTACTGTTGATCCTGCCGGTACCATTACCTATTCGGGCAGCAGCCGCACCTATTTCAGTTCAAAAGCAGTAACCATAAGAGCAGGAATCGTTTTTTCACCAGGTTCCAATACCGGGCTTGCGCATGTAAGAGCAGGTACATTTTGTAATTAAATGGCACAATATGAAATGGAATTATTATAATATGTTTTTTTTGCTGTTGTCCATTTTGGTGGGCCAGTGGGTCAGTGCACAGGATGCCCATCCCCGCCACCCGGTGTGCCGCACCGAGGTGCATGACAGTGGGTATTACATGAAAAATGCAGAAGCTTTCCTGGCAAAACGGCTGGCCGAAAGGCAGGCGCAGCCGGATGGTATTGCATTCTCATCGCCCTACGTGGTAAGGGTTTTCATACGTATTGTGCGGCAGGATAATGGTACACTGCCTGGCTGTACGGCCGAAACCGCCATTCAGAATTTTGATGAAATGAACGGGCAGTACAATGGCCACAACATTTGTTTTCAGTTGGTGGGGCTGGATTATATTGACGATACCTACCTTAACAATTTTAACAGCGATGCCCTGCTGGATGATGGTACTTACGAAAACTATATTAAAAATAATAATTACGATGTGGATGGCGCCATGACAATTTTTATCCATTACAATTACCTGAACAACAATGGCAGCAGCGGCAATGCTTACGGCATACCCAATAATTTTTTGAGTGTGGCCAGGTGGGCAGTAACAAGCAGCACGGTGCATTCCATTTTTGGGCACGAAATGGGGCATTGCCTGGGGCTGTACCATACATTCAGCCGCTACAACGATTTGCAGGAAACGGTTACAAGAAATTCAGGCAATTCCTGCTATAACTGCAATGTTGGTGGCGACCTTTGCTGCGATACCCAGGCCGATTACCGCTACACTGGTAATGCGTCGGATGATTATGTAAACAGTCTTACCTGCGATTACAGCCGTAACTATGCCAATCCCTGCGATGGGCTGCAGTACAATCCGAGTACCATCAATATCATGAGCTATATGCCCTGGAGTTGTATTTCCTTTACATCAACTGCTGTTACGGCCAACCAACGTACACGAACACATGCCACCATCAACGATATTACCGGACCTGTATATTTTCGTGTGGCTGAGGATGTGGTATTACTGAGTGCAACCAACGCAAGTACCAATGTGGTAAGGGTGTATGGTGCCCGTACTACAGTAACAAGTTTAGCCAATACGGCTGTTACTCATTCAGGTGCTTCCAAAGCATATTTTGCCGCAGGCACTGCCGTCATTTTTACTGCGGGTACAACCTTTGCGCCGGGAAGTGGTGGCCTGGCCAATGCTTCTATTTCGGGGTGCAATTAAAAAGTAAATAATGAAAAAAAAGCAGTTCATATTGTTTCTGTTTGTGCAGTGTGTCGCAATGGCTGCCATGGCACAGCCCCAATTTGAAATAAGCCGCAACATCTACCGGGTACCCTATGCCGCCGGTACCGATGTACATATTTCCAACGACCATTTTACCCATTCGCCGGTAGGGAGATATGATATGAGTGGTAGCGGTAATGGCAGCAGTTGTACGGCCAATTACCCTATTGTGGCAGCCGCAGCGGGCTATATACGCAGGATACAGGACAGCTACGATGTGCATGGGCCCGGGTGCAGCCAAAATTGCAGCGATTTTAATAATTATTTGTGGATAGAGCATGCCAATGGGGAGTGGACTAAATACAGCCATATGCGGCGCAACAGCTCCACGGTAAATGCCGGGTTGGTGGTGGGTGAATTTGTGAACGTGGGACAGTTATTGGGATATGAGTGCGAAATTGGACAGGCAAGCGGCCCTCACCTGCATTTTGAGGTAAGACATCCCAACGACCCGGCCAATGTACAGATAAGCACAGCCGGAGGTTTTATGAGCGATGCCGCTCACCGCATACCTGTTATTTGCGGACAAAGCAAAAACTACTGGGAAGATGGCGACGATTTGACCAGTGCGGTCTGTAGTCCCTGCAATGTGGCTGTAAGCCTTTTTATGAGCAACCTTATTTTTGGTGCTAACAAGGTGTATGCAAGGCTGGTAGGTGGTGCCATTACCACCAGTGCTAATGTTACTTTTTCTTCCACATCTTCCACCATGCTGCAATCTTCCACCGGCATCACTTTTGGCCCGGGACTTACTATAACGCAGGGGGCTTATTTTAACGCAGGGATCGGGGCTTGTACTACCACACCTTATTAATGGCTTGCCCCCAACTTGTTGGTGGGTGCTGATTGGCTGATGGGATGATGTGATGATTCGGATGATGTGATAATGAGAAAATTTGCAAATGTGACAATGAGCAAATATGCCAATGTGAAAATTTGCAAATGTCCATTGCTCAATCTTGAAACTTTGAACTTTGAACTTTGAACTTTGAACTTTGAACTTTCCACTGTCCACTGTCCACTGTCCACTTTACAAACCTTCCCGCCGAAAAATAACCCACATCTGCCGTTCAATAACCACATTAGGTCAAAACCTCCAATCTTGCTAATTCTGTAGCTGGTTTTACAGATAAAACAACAGTATATGAAAATTTTACTCTTATGTGCTGCAGTAGCGGCTTCTTTTAGTATTCAGGCACAAAATGTAGCCATCAACAATACCGGGGCTGCTGCCGACCTCAAAGCCATGCTCGACATCAGCAGCAACAGCAAGGGCGTGCTGATACCCCGTATGACACAGGGCGAAAGGGATGCAATAGCGGCACCACCTGCGGGTTTGCTGCTCTTCAATACTTCGGCCAACAGCTTCCAGTACCATAACGGGGCTTCGTGGATAAACATTACCAACAGCAATATTGTAACAGGTTTGCCCAATAAGGTACCCCGCTTTATCGGTACCTGGGGCCTGGGTAATGGTATTATGACGGATGATGGAAATGGTGTGGCCATTAACAATACCAGTGCCAACCCACACGCTTCAGCCATGCTTGATATGACGAGCAGCAGCAAGGGGTTGTTGATACCCAGGATGAACACTGCACAGCGCACGGGCATTGGAGCCCCGGCTACAGGCCTGATGGTGTACGATACCGACCTGAACGGTTTTTGGTTTTACAATGGTACCGCATGGACGAATGTAAATGGCAACGGGGCCGGCGAATGGAATG
>JANMDL010000872.1:0-17722 GCA_031376295.1 Chitinophagales bacterium | reverse complement strand
GATTCCATTTTTTATAATCAAGAAACCCCCATTTTTTTTATCATTTGAAACGCCTGCAATTCCTTTTTGATTAAAGACAACATATCCGTCTGCAGCAATAACAGTAACATTAGGATATTTTTCGGAGTATGCAAATGCAATTGGCTTTTCTGTCTTGATAACCCCTCCAGCAGGGTTATTTATATCAACAAACTCTTTTGATGCTGCATTACAGGCTGTAAAGCACACTGTTATTTCTTTATTTGCTTTCATCGCATCACGATAATCGTTACTTTTAGAAGATAAAAAATTATTGATATCTTCCGGCTTATAAAAATACTCACCTCCTGCTGTACCTCCGTCTTTCTTTTTATGATTAGACACCTCGTTTTGATTGCCATGACCGAAAACTATAAAAACACCATCATTTTTTGGCTCTTTAACGAAATTTTCTGCTACAGTATAAAAATATGGATGTGCTTTATCTGATTTGTCAAATAAATTTATAGGAATAGTATCGCCTAAAGGGTCGTTGAACCTGATAGGATTATTATACATCGCACTGTACAAACTCACAGAATCACTTGGCTTAGGGTCTATTTGCCAAAATCTCCCTATTTGCGGATCAAGGCTGCGGTAACGTGTTTCATAGAGGTTTATATCAAAGCCGGTATTTAACTCGCTGTCTGCATTCCACTTACGTTTATTCTCTATCCTTCCCGCTGCCTTACTACTTATCCCGCTCATCACCAACCCGAAGGGATAATAATGTGTCTCTTCTAAGAGTGCTCCTCTTGTATGTACCACTTCCATATTATCAAAGTACACATTCATATTACTTTCGTTGCTGCAATACATGTAAATATACAATAATCTCATTTTAGTTTTATACGAGCAATTTTTAAATAGTAGTTAATCGTTGATAAATATACATGTCCATTTGCATAAAATTCATTTTTTCCATATTTTCTATTATAAATTACTCTGCCAGCTTTTACGTAAAAAAATGTGATTGTTTCTATTACAGGATTTGTGTCGGTTCTCCGAAATTTTGCATTTACCGTTCCCTTTATTGCCTTGCCATTTTTATAATACAAAGTCAATAAATCATAATATTCCCCATCATGACGATTCCATACAAGCTTAACGATTTTTTTTGAGTCATTCTTTCGATAAACTATAAAATGATCTTGCAGTTTTAAACGTTGACCCTTTTCTATAAAACAGATTGTATCTATAGTTACATTATTAACAATCAAGGAAGTATCTGAATCAATATTTTCAACAATACTATCTATCACTTTGAAATTAACGATTTGCCCCCTAGCGATAAGGGAAAAGAAATTTATAAGTAAAAACAAGTATATTGATTTCCGCAGAAAAAAAAATCTCATAAATTTAATTATTGTTAATAATTGATTTTTAATACTTTAAAACAAACCCTTTCCCAGAAGATTCATTTTTTCCTTTGCAGCCAGTTTTTGTACCTGCTCGAAGTTGAAATATTCATTTTATCAAATGGAGTCAGTACTCCATTATCGTAAGGAGCTATAGGAATAGTGTTACGATATTCCCCATATAGTACAGCATTGTCAACGTCAGTTCCTCTGTGTAAACTAGGTGATCTCTTTGATTGAATTGGCTTTGTTTTATCTGAACTCTCTTCCAAATCAGTTGAATTCTTTACACCTTGTCCGGAATTACTCCCATTATTAGTTTTTTTATCGCCGTAATGTCCATATTCGTGCATCACATACATCATATTGGAAAATAAATATAAATCGGCTTCATTGGCTTTTTTAGTTGCCTGAGTAAAACCAATAACGAAATCGTTAATATTCAAAATCATATAATTCTCTTTAGGATTTTGACTTTCTGAGCCAACCGGGAAAGGAGCAAGGTTTTGCAATCGAACTTCTGGACCATTGTCTGATTTAAAAGATTGAACAATTTCACTTTTTTCTAACCCAGTAATCCAAGTCATCATTTTCGTGACATCATCATTAGTTTTATCCTGCGAAAACTTTTCAAGTTCACATCCAACTTGAAGAAGATAATTGGCAAATCCTCCCACATCGGTTATACCTGCCTTTTTCATTTCATCGCCTGTAACAGTTATTTTAAATCGCCCATCAGGATCTACAAATGAAATTGGGTTGTTCCCTGCATAATTATAAGGAGTTTCGTAAATAAATTTTTCTGCACAGGGGTCTATAACATTCCATCTTCCTATTTGCTGGTCATACATCCTTGCCCCATAATCGTATAACTCTAATCCTGACCCGTCCGTAAATTCTTTTGATTGCAACTCCTTACCGTTGTACTTGTATTTGTTTTCTGCTTTCCCTACAGCCTTAGAACTTATCCCACTCATTGCCAACCCAAAGGGGTAATAATAAGACCCTTTTTTTTGACTTTTTGACCATATTACCCTGTGCTTCTCCAAAAAAATTAAGAGTTTTTTTTTAAGCCCTCCACAGTAAAAATAATGTTTTTATCCTGTACCTCCCTTTTTACCGGGCGGTTTTTTTGTTAAAGTTCCATCCGCCCCGGTTATTCTTTTTTATAGAACGGCTCTCCTGTTTTAGCAAAGCACTTTACCGTTTCGTGGGTACGCATGGGCGTACCCGCTTTTGCTAATACTTTTTACATTATTTTCGCAACGGTTTTTATAGGTTATTTAGGCCTTCCCGTTCCCGGGAAGGCCTCCTTGTTTTGCTGAACCAGCAGCAATAAAAACCCCGGCAAGCCATTGCCTGCCGGGGTACTGATAAATTGCTGCTAACGTTTTTTGTAGATGTCTTCCATCAGGATGGCGTACACCTTATTGGCTTCAAAATAATCATCACTGACCGAGTAAACATACCGCTTGAAGTGTTTTAAAAAAACGGCATCCATGGCCGCAGGGATTTGTATCAACTGCGGCAAGCAGCCTGCTAAAATAATGATGTACGTTTTGCTTTGTTGTTCCATTTGTTGTAAATATTGATTGGTTAAAAAAGTAGTTAGTAATCAGCCGCCTAGCGGATGCCGGGGGCTGATACAAATAAGGATATTGTTACTGATTGATAGCAGCCGATTTACTCATCTTTCGGCGGGTTAAAATTTTGTAACGCTTCGGCGGCACTGTCGCCTGCAGCCAGCACAAAGGGGCCATAATCTTCTAAAAAGTTTTGTACATCGGCTTGTTGTACTTTGATGATTTGCAGATTACCGGGTTCTTTTTCTGCGATGTAATACTTCATACTTTGTAAATTTTAAAATGATGGATAAAAAATAAAATGCAGCAAAAAATGCTTAGCGACCAGCCATTAACGGCCACAGCGCTGGCCAAAAGGAAACGGAATAAAAAGGAGGGCTTTGTGCGGCTGGGCTGTGTTTTTATGCCGTAGTCTTTTGGCGGCCTTGTGCGGTGGCTGGCCGTAATATCTTTGCGGGGCATTTTTATGCTGTCGCTCAGGGGGTATTGTGTATTGGTGTATTCTTCAGCAAACAAGGCTTCGTAAACCTTGCTGCCGCAGGCCTGATGTGCAGCACGGCGGACAGCATATATAAACCGTGGCTTTGCCACACTGCTGTTGTGCAGCGTGGGTGACGGACGGCCACCGTCCACCAAAAACGCTTGCGTGGGCTATGTTGGCGTGGGGCGGTTTTTGGTGGCGGCTGCGGGGCTGGCTGCTTAATATAATGTGGGCTATGGGATTTTTTTTGGGTGTGGATGCCTTGCATGGGCGATAGCAAAAATACCATAGGTACACATTATGTTTAACGCAGCTTCGGGCAGGCTTTTTTTGGCGTGTGTTTTTGCTTCGTGTTCTGCGGCTGCGGCTGCCAACGCTTGCGGAAGGCTGCGGCTGCTGTGTGCTGGCTACGCAAAAACCATGCTCTAAAAAAACTGCCTGCAGCCCGGCAGAGGGCTTGTGCGGCGTGGGTCTGTGCGGAGGGTCAAGCCTTGGCCGCCTTTCTGTGCACTGGCGGGGGGCGGGGGTTTTCGGGGGAGCAAAAAAGTTGATTGGTTAGACACCTCGTACCTCGGTGTGACAGACGGGCAAAACCGCTCACTGGGTAAGTGGCGGCTTGCCTGTAGGATTCAGCCGATGGCCTTATCCTTCGCTTTGCTGACCCAATGCTGCTGCATCCTTTCGGGCGGACTGCATTTGCTGGTTCAACTGACCAATAAAATCGTGCAGCTTGGCAAACGCTACTTCCTGCAGGGCTAATTGCCGCCGTTGCAGTTCAATCGTTTCTCCTTGCAAAGTGAGCAGCTTTGTTTGCTCCTGATAGCTTAACCTTACTTGCTTTTTCATGCAATTGTTTTTAATGATGATAAAAATGGGGTTGGATGTCTCTGCGTATGCTGATGTGTCTAAATGCAGTCTTTAGTATTGAGTACTTAGTCGGTGTATCTATCGCTTTTTTAAAAGGTGTTTTTCACAGGTATGCCGGGGCGGATGTACTCCGCTTAGTTCACAGGGATAATCAGTTATGGATTTGTTTAAAAGGTGTTTTTCATGGTGAGCAAAGCTGTGTTTTAATCTTTTCCCCTGCTGAAGGGATTCAAACATTACAACGGATGGAACTTTATCACATCATCTTGCAACTCATCAATATTATTTACTTTGTATGCTTCGGTGCTGCTTACGTATTTGTGGCCACTGAGATATTGAACCTTGCGTAAATCGTATTGCTTTAACCATGCGGTGATGACACTTGCCCGCAACTGATCGAGGTTTTTTACACGGGGGTTGATTTGCCGCAGGTGCTTTAACAGCATTTGCGTTATGCTGTGGAAGTTGTCGGCTGCTTTCCATTGCAAAAACAGTTTGTTCCTTGTTTCGTTTGCGTTTAAAAACTGCTTTCTTATTTCGTGGATATAGTCCATCAGTTCATATACCTGATGGCTTTCTAAACGCATCGTTCTGCCTGCGGTGCGCCGCTGGCTGTGAATGGTTATTTTACCTTCTCTTAATTGCAGATCGTGCAGTTCCAATGAGGCCAACTCTTCGGCTCGTAAACCTTGGTAAATCAATAAACTCAGTATGACTTTGTTACGCTTGCGGCTTAATATGTTTCGCTCCTGTGGCGGCCATCCCGGTTGCTGTTCTATCGTGGTGGGGTATTGGTTGTAAAGCAATTTTAATTCGTCTGTGTTTAAAATATCATGATAGACTTTCCTTTTGATGCCTTGTATTTTGATATGGGCTACCGGGTTTTCTTTTACCATGCTTTCGCTTATTAAAAACTGATAGTATTTGCTGATATGGGTTAAGTAATTGGCTATCGTTTTTTGGCTGGCTCCCTGCCTGCTGCTCCAGGCGATGAACACCATGGCATCGGGGTAGCGGATTGTTTCCAGCTCTGTAATGCCTTCGCCTGCTGCCCATTGCCTAAAGTATTCGGTTGCCCGTGCCGTGGTGGCGGCGGTGGCAGGGCTGTATTTTTTTAATAGTAACCACTCTATAAACTTTTCATAATTGTATGTTGTATTCATATTCATTTGTTTTGTATTCACTAAATATTTATTTTATTTTGGTGTTCATGAACCTCCTTCGTCGGTTTCTGTTTCGATAAAGTGTGTGTAAATCTGTGTGCTTTCTAAACTGCTGTGGCCTAAAAATTCTTTGATGCGTTCCAGCTTCATCCCATTTTGCAAAAGATGCGTGGCGATGCTGTGGCGCAGCGTATGAAGGTGGATGTCTTTTTGTATCAGCACTGCATTGCCGGTTAGTTGTATCAATGTTTTTAACCGGATAAGCATTTGCTGGCCGCCGAGCCGCTTGCCGCTGTGCGTTACTAAAAATGCTTCGTTCTTATCATTACAGAAGTACGGCCGCCCGTCGTATAAATAATTTTGTAAGTGTGCTGCACTTTGCTTTGTTACCGGAACCCGCCTTTCTTTGTAGCCCTTGCCCTTGCGTACATGCAGCAGTGATTTTTCAAAATGGATGTCGTTTATATCAAGGTGATACACTTCATTCCTTCGTAAACCACAACTGTAAAACACGGTCAGCATCGCCCTGTCTCTTAACTGCATGGCTTCGTAATACACTATGCCCCTGTCGCTTTTTTGCTCCTCGTAGGGCTGCTGCGTTACTTCAAAAACCTGTTTTATTTCGGGCTGCGTTAGTATATCGGTTACTTCGCTGTTGCCTGCTTCGGTTGGTATATCAAGCCTGGGCAGCAGCAGCCTGCCGCCCTGCCGCAGGTAATCACTGAACTTTTCAAAGGCCTGTAAATGTTTGTTTAAATAAGCGTTGCTTAGTCCGCCGCCTTTTCTTGTATTGGTTCGTAATTTTAATTTGTAATAATGTTCTTTGATTAGGTCGTTGTTGATTTGCCATAATCCTGCATGGCCTTTGCTTTCTGCGTAGTGCAAAAACTCCTGTATGTAGTTGGGCAACTGGTAAACCGTTTGTTCGCTGTAACCTAAAGTCTGTAACCATTCTTTGAAGCTGGCAATAATATACCGGTATGCTTCGCTGTGTAAAGCAAGTTGTTTCATATCAATATTTTTTGGGGGTGCCTGTCCCGATTTTTCGGGATGCTTATACCTTTTGATGAACTATTGGACTTCGCCCGTTAATTCCTTTACTGGGTTGTATTTCAGTAGTCCATTTTTCGTTTGAACCTGCTTTGAACTTTGAACCATTAGGCTTTGCAGATTTTCATCTAATACATGGCTGATACTATTTTGCAGTTGGTTGTATTCTTCGTAACTCACCACTTCGTAAGTAAATCCGTTTGCCTTACTGCTATTGTTTTTTTTTATAAATCCATTTACAAACAATTGAGCCATGTATCTTTTTTGATTGCTGGCATTTACTCTCAATGCTTGCCTTACTTCTCTGCTGCTAAAAGCGGTACGATTATTTTCTTTGAGGTAATTTTTTAATTGTTCTAAGTACAACCTGCTGGCATTATTTAATTCGTCTGACTTTCTCAACAGTATTTGCTTCATTAATTTATTAGCTGCTGCTATATCTTCTAATGTCGTTTCTATAAAAATCTCTCCTGTTGCTGTATCAACTTTTTGCTCCCGTTGGTATTGATGGTAATACGTTACTGCTTCTATAAATTGTAAGTAATGGCTGTTGCTCCTTCTTGGTTTAAAAACTTCGTGTGGGATTTTTAATTGCTCTGCAAAAGGGTTTCTTACGCTTAGTGGCTCTAATATTCTTTGGGTATTTTGTAAAAGCTGCTGTATGTTTTTTTCTGCTTCGCTGTCGATTGTACCTGCACTTTTTTTTCTTTGATACTCCATTATTTTCTCGTCCTGTTCTATTGTTTCATTGATGTAGATTAGGAAGGAACGGTTTGCATTGTCTTCATATATTTTTTCTTGTGTGGTGCATCCTGCTACGGTTACAGGGCCGTTTACGGTTATTTCCACCGTTTTGGTCATGCCTTTATCATCTTTCTTGGGGTAGATTTTTGTTATCCTTGATTTACTCATTAATTCTCGTAAAGCATATAAAATTTCACTGGCTCCGTCCATATCTTCGATAAGCAATAATTTATTTTTTAAATCATGTACACCGTAATAATACAAGGCATTACTGGTTAAACTGGTACTTTCTATTTTATCTTCTTCGGGGATTAACTCTGCAACTTTTTCCTGTAAATGGCTTTTACCTGCTCCACTACTTCCAAAACTTATTATGTGCAGCGGCTTTGTTCTTTTTCTGTTCACAAAAATTAAATACATGATTAGCCTGTTTTCTTCTTCGCCTACTACGCCGCTTTTTCCTATCATTTCATTGGTGACTTCTATCAGGTTTTTACTTTCTAAAAATTGTTGTGCTGCTGCTTTTTCTGCTTCGCTTAATATTTTTATTTGCTGCTTTTTTTGTGTTTGTATTTTTTCTATTTGCTGCAATCGGTAATTTTCTAACTCGCTGGTGATGTCGGATAAATCTTTGCTTACTGCTGTTACGCCTACTTCTAACCGCTCGGCGATGAGCCGAGCCAGCTTTTCTACCTGCGTAATGCTGTACAGGTCTAAGTTTTGCCGGATAGCTAGTGCGGCGATGTCGGGATTGTTCAGGTAATGCTGGAACTTGCGGTTCAGCACTTCTATTTTTATGGTTACCCTCAATCTGTCCAGCCCTTCAAGCCTTATACCGCCTAAAATGGTATAGCCGAGCTCTTCGGTGGCGTAAGTAATGGCTTCGGGGTTGGTGGTGTTGAGGGCGTTGTTTTGTTGCATAAAAATATTTTTTGACTACATATCTGTTGCAAACCTAACAGATAAATCTTAATGAGCCAAAACTTTTATGTCTTTGTTACGATATTTATGTTGCGTAAATTTGCCAAACAGTTAGTTTTACTGTATTATTTGATACATATATGAAGTCAACTATATTCGGCAAACGCCTCGGGGAAGTAAGGAAAACCAAAAAGATAAGCCAGGACGAACTGGCCAAAAGCTTAGATGTGCATGGGGCTGTTATTGGCCGCTATGAACGCAATGAGGTAAAACCTTCTATTGAGATGGCAGCCGCCATTGCCGAAGCACTGGAAGTATCGTTAGATTATCTGGTGGGCAACTCCGATTTGCTTTTAGAAAAAAACGTAGTGAATAAAATTATGGATATTCAAAAACTGGGGACTGAAGATAAAGCCCATGTTTTTGCTATGCTGGATGCTTTTTTGCAATCCCATAAAGCTAAAAAAGTTTTTGCTTCATAAAACAACAAAGCCCGGCAGTGCCGGGCTTTAATTAACTTATCTGATTTGTATTGAGTTTACTGTTTTGTTTTGTGCTTAGTACTATACCATTGATGCCAACGCTGTAAATCCTTTTTTGTAAAATACATTTTGCCTGCAAAACCGCCGGGAGACGATGCAGGTATTTTAGTCTGTTCCTCCATAAATGCAATTGGCCCGATACAACAACGTACAATTGTGTCATTCTTTACCTCGGCGGCAGCAGAGTCAAGAATTTTAAAATAGTATGTAAATTCAGAATCGGTCTTTGTCCTATTCTGGCCATAAGCAACATTTATACCTTTCACTGTCCGGCAAGAATAACAAAAAATCATTGCGATTATAGTGCCAAAGACACATAGATTAATATTCTTCAACTTTAACAACATTTGATTGTTCAATTTTTACTACTACGGTTACTGTTTCTTTACCTTTCTTATAAGTCCAAAACACCAATCCCGTATAACTGGTTTTACTACCAGGAGGGTCTGCTTTTGTGTTATCGGTAGTCTTTTTTTCATCTCTTGCGTACCCTGTCACTTTGGTTTCTGCTACCAACCCATCCTCGTTATGTGCCTCCCTGTACTCTTTAGAACCCAGTAGCCTTTGTTTTGCTCTTTGTTCAGCAACTGAATGAGCTATTACCGCTCCCTTAGGTAAGATTTTGCTGCTGCCAAATTTTTCTACATCGTCTACATCAAGTGTTGATGTTTCAAAGACATCCCCCATAACATCACTACTGCTTTCAACTAAATTCATAGCAATATCGGTCTCTGGCTCAGCATTCAGCACATCTAAAAAACCTTTTTGTGAAGCATTTAATTCTCCTTTCTTTTCATTTCGTGCATATTCTAATGCGCCGGATTGGGTATTGATATTTACAGTGTATAACCCGCCTAAACTTTCACTTACTTGAGATACAAATTTTTCTCTTGCCGTAGAGGTAGAGCCGACGACATAGATACTGTCGCCATTAACATCAATATTGGAAATTGGGTTGTTTGCTCCATATTGATAAGGTGATAACATATCGTATTTCCCAGCAAAGGCATCCTGTGTCATAAACCTCCCTATTTGCTGGTCATACATCCTCGCCCCGTAATCCAACCACTCCAACCCACTCCCATCACTAAACTCCTTGCTCTGCAACTCCTTACCATTGTACTTATGCTTATTTTCCACCTTCCCCGCAGCCTTAGAACTTATCCCACTCATCACCAACCCGAACGGATAATAACTACCGTCCTGATTTTTGCAGTTTTCAGGATTGCGGTATGCTACTTTCAAAGAGCTTTCCACTTCGTTATATACCAGTCTTAAACATCCCATTTTTTTCGTGGTTTAAAGATACAGTATAATGCCTTTTTATTTTCAATTGAAAGAAAAAAATCTGCTGCCTCCGCCCTGACTTCGGAAGGTGGGGTTTTTGCAAAACGTATAACGTTTGTACATCTTGCCATTGCAAAAAAGCAATTCATTTCGTTATACTCTCTTGCAAGGGTGAAGGGTTAAACATTGGCGAAAAAAATTTATATGATTGCCCCTGTATGAACTTAAAATTATCAGACTGCTTCCGGGGCAATCGTATAAGTTTTTTTTGCAAGCCAAAGCCGCCATAGTACACTTCAAGTTATAACGACTGTTGCGGCGGCGACGGCAGGTTACGAACCCACTGTTTGATTTTATAAAGACTGTTCAACTTTCATCAACCAAAAAAAATAAATGATTAGCGAAGCTGCCTTACTGCCGGTAGGCTTTGCTGTTGACCGACTGGAAGGAGACAGCATAAAAATAAATTCGTGCTTGCACACCGTTCTCCCTTCCCCTGCCTTGTAAAAAATATGCTGCCGCTTCCACCGGGTGGGTTGTGTGTTGGCCGGTCATCCGCAGGCAGGCAAGGCAGTGGCTATTTACACATAATGCATATTATAGGATTTTTTTTCTCAGGGCTTTTGTGTGGCGGCAAAAAAATACTATAATTTTCCGGGGCATTATGTTAAATAGCTTCCCCCGTTTTTTTTCTGGCATGAGGGCTGCTGTGTGGCTTTGGGTGCAGCCCGTCTTTTTGTTTTGTATGTATCTCTCGTTGGCTCAGGCTCTTTATTTTTTTTCAATTGGCTTTTTATCAACTATGATTTCAATTGAAAAAAATAATGTGCCTGATGTGTGTCGGCATACATACAACACAAAAAGCATGACAGAAAAAAACGGGGGCACTGACTGCCTGGTCTGCGGATGACCGAAGCGTTGGCGGGTGGGATATTATTCCATATTTTTTTACAAGGCAGGGGAAGGGGTTTATTTCATTGGATGATGTTGCTGCAATTCATTTTGTAAATCATCAAGGTTATTGCATTGGTAACGTTCTGTTGAACTCACATACTTATGTCCAGCCATGTACTGCACCTGTCGCAAATTATTTTTTCTCAACCATTCTGTTATTACACTGCTGCGGATTTGCTTTGCACTTATCACTTTTGCATTGAGTTGTTTGAGTTGGTTAAACATATACTGTATCCGGTTATTGATGTTCCTTTCACTTACTTCTTTTTTAATCACTTCAATAAACAATGCTCCTTCTTTAAACTTGTTTGCATTGAGATAATTTTGAAGTTCGGTTATCTGCACTGCTTTCAGGTCTAATAATCTTTCATTGGTTCGCTTTGTTCCTTTGATAAATATTTTTCCGTCTTTCATTTTGAGGTGATGGCTTTGCAGCTTCATAATCTCACTTACAGTTAAGCCCTGGTAAACCATCAACCCGAACATAATTTTTTTTGAAGCATCTACATTTAACTGAACGCTGTATTGTTTGTACAGTTCTTCCATTGCTTCCATGCTTAATAAATTCGTTGGTAACTTTCTTACTAATCCTTTTATAAAAACTCCTGCTGCCGGGTTGTCATTTCTTTTGCCTTCATGGATTAAATAATTGCAGTAATGCCGCACAATGCAAAGTATCATGTGTACGCTGTGTTTGGTTACACCTCTGTTCTGGCAATGCCGCATAAACTCTAATAAATCATTATAGATAAAACTTTCTGCTTGCAACTCTTCATCAACTAACCAGGTTAAAAATCTTTCGCTGTATTTGCTGTAAGCATTAACGGTAACTGCTGTAAATTTTTTAGCTTGTAAATATTCTGTAAATGTCATGGTGATTCGTTTTGTAAGTGAGTATAAATTTGGGTGCTGTCCAGTCCTGCATGTCCTAAAAACTGTTGTATCCTTTCCAGCTTCATGCCGCTTTGTAAAAGATGTGTTGCTATTGAGTGCCGCAATGTATGTGTACCGACTTTCTTTTTAATGCTTGCTTTGCTCACTAATTTTTTGATACGGATATATAAACTCTGTTTGTTCATTTGCTCGCCTTTGTTTGCTCCGATAAAAAAATAAGTAGATTGATTGCCCTGCAGTAATTCTTTTCTTGCATAATCCATATACATTTTTATTTCTTGCATGTTTTTTTCTGCTATCGGTACAAACCTTTCCTTGTAATGCTTACCCTTTCTTACATGCAGCACTTTATTATTTTGGTTAATGTCGTGTAGTTCTAAACTGGCGCCTTCATTTAATCGTAACCCACAACCGTAAAAAATGGCTAACATCGCTTTATCCCTGATTCCTAAAATAGTGTCAGTAATCGCTTCGTAGAGTTGCCCGATTTCAGGTTTGGTTAACCATGCCGGTTTATTTTTTTCTTCGTCTAATCTCCGTAATGTAAATGCTGTAATGCTTCTGCCTGTTTCTCTGATATGTCTGCTAAAAAGTTTTAAAGATTGTATGTATTTATTGATATGGTTATTGCTTAAACGTTTCTTTGTCCGCTCTCCAATTTTTGTTTGCAGGTATTCTATAAAATGATTTGCATCGGTTGCCGTTAATTGTTCCAGTAATAATTTTCCTGTTGCTTCCTGGTACTGTAAAAAATCTTTTAAAGCTGTTGTTAGCCCCGGTATGCTTAAGCTTGAGTAATTCAAAAGCTGTAACCACTCGGTAAAACTTTGAAGCAATAGTTTGTACTCTGCACTTTGCAGTGCAATGGGTTTCTTTTTCATAACAATAAATTTTTTGCTAATAGTCTTTTCCGGTGTCGTTTGTGTCGCATTCACTTAAAACCGCTCTGGCACTGGTTTTAAATGCGACAGCAGTACCATTGTCGCATTAATGTCGCATTGTCGCTTTTATTTTCCTGACTGGGTAAACTCCCGGATGTGCTTCAACACTTCTTCAATATGGCTGTCTATAGCGATTGTAAGGCGGTTAAATTCTTCTGTGTCTGTGATGGTATATTCAAAGCCTGTTCTTCCTTTCTGGCCGTTAATCCGCTTTATATAGCTGTACTGCGATAGCTCTTTCATGTAACGTTGTATCGTTCTCGGCTCCATCCTGAACAGTTTGCGGATGTCCTGGGTTTTAAAACTGGTTAACTGGTTTTGCCTTGTATGTTCTTTCAGCTTTTCAAAAAATTCTCTTGTTGCTTTGGTTAGTTCATCACTCTTTGAGAACAACACATCTTTCATGTAATAAAATCCCTGCTCTATATCTTCATAGGTAACATCAATGTACAACTGGCCGTGCTTGTCTTTCTTTACTTCCCGCTGGTACTGTTGATAAAACGCAACGGCTTTTATAAATCCCCGTAAAAGTGTTATCGTTCTTCTTGGCCGGAACACTGCTTCCGGTAATGTGATAAACTTACTGTATGGATTGTTTACCTGTATTGGTCGTAAAACCCGTTGTATGTTTTTAAATAATTCTTTGTACTGGTTTTCTTTCTCCTGGTCAATATCGCCGCTTTCTACTGCTGCATGGTATTCCATTATTTTTTTATCCTGCTCCTTGCTCATGTCAATGTACAATAGGATGCAGCGGTTTGCATTGTCCTCATAAATTTTTTCTTTTGTTGTACAACCACTGATACAAACAGGTCCTTCCACTACTATCGTTATCGTTTTTAAATTTCCTTTGCTGTCTTTTAGTGTTACCGTCTTGCTGATTTTTCTTTTGGTTTGTAATTCTCTTAGTGGATAGAACACCTGCAGAGCTCCATCAAGGTCTTCAAAAATTATCAGCTTGTATTGCAACTCATGTTGTTTAAAGTAATACAAAGCATTCTCCGTAATCTGTGTTATCTCAATCTTATCTTCATCGGGTATCAGTTCACTTATCTTTTCCTGCAAATAAGTTTTACCGCTGCCACTTGCTCCTAAAAACATTACATGCAAAGGATTCTGTTGTTTACGCATAGTGTAAATCAGGTAAGCTACCATCCTGTTTTTTTCTTCGCCGACTATACCGGTTAATCCAATCATTTTGTTATGCCGCTCTATTAATTTTTCTTTCTTTAGTTCGTTGATGGCTGTTTGCCTCGCTGCTGCGGTCATTTCATGGGGTTGTTTTTCTTTGGGTTGTAAGGCTTCTATTTTTTTAATGCGGTGGGTTTCTAATTCTGTTATGAGATTTATAAATGTATTAGTGGTTGCCTGAGTACTCAGTTCTAAAGTTTCTGCTACATTGTTTATTGTCTGTTCTCTTTGCACCTGGTTGTATAAGTCTATGCTGTACCACTGCGGATGATTAATCTTTTCTTTGTGCTGCACTTTCAATGTTACTTTCATTCTGTCAAGTCCTGTAATTTTTATACCGCCTAAAATCTCAAAGTATAATTCGCAGTTATCATAAATTAAAAGTTCAGCATTTCGGGTATCAAGTTTGCTTTGCTGTAATGCCGCTGGGATAATGATTTCAGGTTTTTTATTTTCAATTGAAAATAAAAAATTGGTTCGTTGTTCTATCAGGTCAGTTAAAACTTTTGCATCATCGTGTGTACACAGCACACTGTTTACGTCCTCGCATGCAGGCAGCCGTGTATGTGTGATACGTATATGTGGATGTATGCTGTGTAATGTATGTGCATGTTTGTGTGTGGCCGCCTCCCCGGGTTCGTCTGCATTCAGCATTAAAATAATTTCTTCTAACTGTGGCAGCGATGCAATCGCTGCAAGGTGTTCATCTGTTAAACCATTTGTTCCGTAGAGTGATAAGATGCTGTATTGATTAGCAATTTCTTTTTGCTGTAATAAACTTGCTGCATCAATAATACTTTCAACTATGATTAATTTTTTTGTAGTTAATGCAGGATAACCTGGATAAAGTCCTTCCCGATTGCTTAAATAAAAATGTCTGCTTTCTTCATTGTTCGTAATGCTCCTGCCGTACAAGCTCACAATTTTGTTATCAATATTTTTTAAAGGGAAGATGATGCAATCTTTTGCCCATACTGTAAAACCATTGGCTGCTCTTGCTTTTAATAAACCATATTGCTCACAACTTGCAATAAAATTTTTCTCGTTTAACTTATGATGCCAGTCTCCGGCATTGCAACCCACTTCATGTAATTTGTAATTGATGCTCCTGCCTTCTAAATAATCAACTGCTTTCTTTGTTAGTGGTAATGCTTTGGTAAAATATTTAAACAGCTTTGTTATTACTGCAATTTTTTCTAAGGGTGCTGATTCAATAAATAATTTTGCTGCCGGTGTTTGTGGTGCTGTTGTATTTCCACCTGTCCCGGCTAATCCGGGATTGAGCAACGCAGTTGCTTTTACTAATGCTTCATGTTTGTTGCAGTTTTCTTTGAGTTGTATAAACTGTATCGTATCACCGGTGCCGGCATTGCAGTTGCTGCTAAAGCAACAGTAAGTATTTGTTGCAGGATAGATTTGCAGTGATGGGGTTTTGTCCGGGTGGAAGGGGCAGCAAAGCATTCCGTTGCTGTTGGGTTTTAAACCGTAATGGGTCAGTACCTGGTTGATGGATAGCAGGGCTTTGATTTCTTTAATGTCCATGTGGAAAAATATTTTGTGCTTTAATCGTTACACAACAAAATTAATAAATGTAACTTTATAGTTACAATAATATTTCCACACCTTACCAACACTTGCCGTATATGATACAATAAGGTAGATTTGTAGTAATTAAAGCACATTTACATGAACATTCCTACAGCTATAAAGAAGTTTCGTAAGGACAAAGCCCTTTCCCAACAGCAGGTGGCTGATGCTATTAAAATGAACCGGGTGCAATACACCAGGATTGAGACCGGTAAAGCTGAGGTTACTACTTCCACTCTGCAGAAGATTGCTAAAGTGCTGGATGTGCCGATGGCTGATTTCTTTAAAGAAGATAATGCAGAAGCAAACTCCTACGATAAAAATATCCTGGAAAAAGTAAAACTGATTGAAGAACTTGATGAACCGCAAAAAAAATCTCTGTTTACTTTTATTGATACCGCTATCGCTAATAAACGGCTCAGGGATACTTTGAATAATGCTCTTAGTGTAGCTTCTTAAAACAGTAAAGCCCTCGTTTGAGGGCTTTGTTTTATTTGCTAATCATTTTTCTTTCCATATTTTTTTTCGTACCACTCATGCCACTTTTGTAAATCTTCTTTTGAGAAAGATAACTTTCCTAACAAAGTGCCATCAGAGTGAGCATTAATACCTGTATTTACCTCCATAAATTTAATTGATTGTGTACAACAAGTATAAATACTGTCTGCTACATTAGCCTTACTGGCAGAATCTAAAATATGAAAATGATATTCAAAAGTTGTATCAGACATACTTTGAGTATTTTTTATTTCGCTTACTGCTGCACTCTGCTGCTTGCTATTATTACAGCAAATAAATGAACAGAATACTATCAAACATATTAAACTTACTTTCATTTTTCTTCAACTTTAGTTATATTATTGTTTGTCAGGGTAAGGGTTACGTTTATGGTTTTACCATCTTTTGTATATGGCAACGTAACTGTACCGGACATGGTTCCATCAGCATTTCGTGTAACACTACTGGTCTGCCCTGCTTCATTTCTTGTATAGCCTGTTATACCTTGCTCTGTAGAAAGTGCCTTGGCATGTGCATCGTTATAATTCATTCCATCTTTTTGCTTGAAGCTTTGCTCAATGATTTCATGACCTAACGTACTACCTGCAGACATTGCTTTATTATTTCCAAAAGCTGCTATATCCGATATGTCAATTTTTCCCAACGCATAACTACCTCCAATAACATTTCCATCCTTCTGAACTATTCCGATATTAACCGTTTCTTTTTGATTCAAAACTCCTGACACTTCATTATAATATCCTTTCTGTTCATCTGTCATTTTTCCTTTCTTGCCAGTGGAGACAAAACTAACTGTACCATCTTTAGCAATCTTCGTTTTGTAAAAACCTCCTAACGCATTATCACTAACTTTTTTGAGTTGTGTCAGTGCCGCTGTAGTTCCTGAAACTTTTGCAGTATCGCCTAATGGGTCATTAAATGTAATTGGATTATTCTTCATCCCTGCATAGGGACTTTCCATATAGTCAGGTTTGGGGTCAACCACATGCCACCTGCCTATTTGTGGGTCATACATTCTAAAATTTGTTGCATACCACTCTAACCCCGAACCATCGGAGAACTCTTTGTTTTGTAACTCTGAACCCTTATTAAATTTTCGTTTGTTTTCAGGCTCTCCGAAGTTGAGTGCCTTAGAACTTATCCCCGCCATCGTCAAGCCGAAGGGATAATAATGCGTCTCCTCCAAAAGTGCGCCCCTTGTATGCACCACTTCAAAATTATCAAAGAACACATTGATATTGCTTTCGTTGCTGCAATACATGTAAATATACCCATTTTTCGGCACAACAATGTTCTGTAAAAAATGAGGTTTTAAACCGCCACTTTGTGCACTGCTTACAGGGTCAAATCCACCGCTTACAAATTTAAACTGCTCATCAAATAAAATATAGCAAATACCCGCTTTTACATTATTATTAACATTTGCAGGGTTGCCATTGCTAAAAGCATTTAAGGGGTTTACTGTACCACCCGTATTGCTGTTTAAAGCACTGCTGGTGGCACCATGTGTTACCGCAGGGTTGTTGCTGCCACTGCCCAAAAAGGCACCGATAAGGTCAGCAGCTGCAAAAGGTGTATTGCTTACCGTGCCGCTGCTGTATTCGTACCAGCTTTTACCCAGC
>JANMDL010000805.1:0-5084 GCA_031376295.1 Chitinophagales bacterium | reverse complement strand
CTGAACGAGTATTGTTTCCGAACGAACAGGCGAAATACCGAGAAGAATATTTTTGGTAATATAATGCTACGAGTAGTATCAATAAAAACCAAGACTTTCAAAGAACTGACTGCCGATGCGGCTTAAATTAATTATTCTATTGTTTTAATATTAATATCATTTTACTTTTAGTATAACAATTTGCTAATATCCACCAATAACCACTTCCCAAAGGTTTTGAAAAAAAACCCTTACAGCAAAAAATAAACATAAAAATAAAAATTAAAGCACATGCTGCAGCAACTCTCATTTTCGCTTGATAAAGAATACGAATTAAAAAATGACGGTACCAATATTAAGCTGGATGTAACAATTGGCGATATTGGCCAAAATCCGGATATATCTGTAAAGCTGAATAAGAAAAAGCTACCTATGGATGCCAATAAATCAGTAAAGGGACTTGTTATTGGCAGCGATGCCGGCCTTGACGGTGCTGTATTAAGGGTTAACGGTAACATTACGGATACTTCCAGGGATTCCAATAAAATCAGTTTAACGCTGAAGGTAAGTGGTGGTATAAAAACGCTTACAAAAAAATTCAGTGTTACAGTAGATGATGAAGGAGAAGTGGTTATTTTCTCTTTAATTGTACGCTTTTTTATATAGTTCTTCAGCAGCCACATTTATCAGATGACAAATTTCGCCTTCAGGATAGCGGAGGTGGCTCAATCAACTTTAAAACCTTTCTGATGAAAATAATAATAGCATTTTGCTTTGCAGTAGTTTTTATTAATGCTGGTTTTGCCCAGCAGAAAAATGAAGGCGAAGACCTTGATTTGTTAAAATCACCTTCTTCTCCGGCAGCACAGTTGCTGAACTTTGCACCCAGCAGTATTGAGCGGCCTACCGATCTCTCAAGTTTTTGGTTATCTATCAACAATGCCAGTAATAATTTAACCAAGCTGCCCGGCAGTTATGCTGTTGATTTTGTGCCTGCTTCACTTTTTGGAACTGGGGCCATTACTTTAAAAGACCTGCAGGAGCGCAAGAACCTTGGTAAAATAATGTGGCAAACCTTTACTGTTTCGCTTGGTTTTAAGTCGGAAGAAGACTCCCTGGCCAAAACTAATTTTTACCGCACCGGCATTGGTGTTAAGTTTTCGCTGGTGCGCCCGGCATGGAGTGAGGCCACCAACAGAAGCTATAAAGCCATATCGGAATTGCAACGAAAAATAACCCAGGCAGTGGAAGTGGCTGATGAGGATATTGAGGCCGACCCTGCCTATAAAGCCCAGCTTGCGGCAAGAACACAGGCACGCAAAGACCATGGCATTAACAGTGCTGAATATAAACTGGCTGATGTGCAATTGAATACGCTGCGGCAAACACTGCTTGATAAATTCCGGACGGAGAAACTGATTACCAACACCAATACTTATACCGAATTAAAAAAGCAGGCCCGTGAGTTCACTATTGAAAGGGTGGGCTTCTTCCTGGATTTTGCGGGTGGCTTTGCAGTACGTTTTCCTACCAATCAACTTGGGTATTCTTTTGCCGATAATGCCGGTGCATGGCTTACGGGTGGTTACGAGGGTGGCAATAAGGCGCTGAGTTTTTATGGCGTGGCCCGTTACCTGTACCAGCCTGAGAAAATTTATGCTGATACCGCCAATATTATTTCCAATAAAAAGATTTCTACTTTTGATATGGGAGGCAGGTTGCTGTACGCCACAGACAATGATAAATTCAACTTTAGTGGAGAGGCTATTTACCGCAGTGTGCTCAACAAAAGTATTATTGATCCGTCGTGGAGGGTGGTGTTTTCTGCCGAGTATGATCTGGGCTTTAACAAAAAACTCACTTTTAATTTCGGAAGGGATTTTAACGGGGTGGTTACAAAAGGTGGTACACTAGTAGCAGCCATCAACCTTATTGCAGGCTTTGGCAATAAAAAACCGGTTAACTGATTACTGGTTTAATAAACTGTCTTCCTCTTGCCGCTTTCAAAATCACGAAAGATAAACGCACCCAGCTTATCTAAGGAGGCAAAAAATGCCTTGCCGCTGTTTGTTTCGGTAAATTCCTGCACAAAACGTTGCAGGTAAGGGTCGCTGGCTATCATAAATGTGGTGATGGGTATTTTCAGTTTTTTACATTGTGTAGCCAGACTCATGCAGCGGTTCAGTATCTTTCTATCCACCCCAAAACTGTTTTTGTAATACCGGTTGCCCACTTTAAGGCAGGTAGGCTTGCCATCAGTTATCATAAATATCTGCTTATTGGCATTACGCCGCCTGCGCAGTATATCCATAGCCAGTTCCAGCCCGGCAACCGTATTGGTATGATACGGCCCCACCTGCAGGTAGGGCAGGTCTTTTACTTCAATAGTCCAGGCATCATTGCCAAATACCACAATGTCCAGCGTGTCTTTGGGGTATTTGGTCTGAATCAGTTCACTCAGCGCCATGGCTACTTTTTTGGCAGGGGTAATCCTGTCTTCGCCATACAGTATCATGGAGTGAGAAATATCAATCATCAGCACAGTAGATGTCTGCGATTTAAAATCACTTTCCCTTATTTCCAGGTCATCTTCCTGCAGGCGGAAGCTTTCCACACCATGATTAATTTGTGCATTGCGTATGGATGAAGTAAAATCAATCTGCTCCAGCGAATCGCCAAACTGAAAGGGCCTCGATTCAGGGTTTATTTCATCGCCCTGGCCGGGTTTAAATGTACGGTGATCGCCTTTTTTTGTTTTCTTCAGCTTGCCAAAAATCTCTTCCAGGCTGCGTTTGCGGATGCCCTGTTCCGTTTTTGAGGTAATTTTTATTTCACCATTCTGTGGATTTTCGTTGATATAGCCCTTGTCCTTAAGATCTTCATAAAAATCACCCACGCCATACTCATCATTGGTCAGTTTGTACTCTTTGTCCAGTTCATTCAGCCACTGCATGGCTTCGCCCACATCGCCATTGGTATAGGTGAGCAGCTGCATAAAAATATCCAGTAACTTGTCAAAAGGGCTTTTTCCCTGCTGACTTGGATCGTATTTTGAAAAATTAAAACCGTGCATTTGTGATGTATTTTGGCCTTAAATGAATATCGTAATGTAAACTACAACAATTACAGGTGCAATTGGTTGCAACTGCTACCGATTGTTTCGCAAATTGCCGTACCTCGTTTTGGTTGTTTGAACAGAAAAAATGGGAATCGGGAACTCCCGAAAGCTCCCTGAACGGAAAAAGTGGACGTCGGGAACGCCCGAAAGCTTCCTGAACAAAAAAAGTAGCCGTCGGGAACTCCCGAAAGCTCCCTGAACAAAAAAAGCGGCCGTCGGGAACGCCCGAAAGCTTCCTGAATAGAAAAAGTAGCCGTCGGGAACTCCTGAAAGCTTCCTGAACGGAAAAAACTGCTTTCTGGAGCAGCAGAAAGTTCCCTGAACGAAAAAAGTAGGATTCTGGAACACCAGAAAGTTCCCTGAACGAAAAAAGAAGGATTCTGGAACACCAGAAAGTTCCCTGAACGAAAAAAGTAAGATTCTGGTACACCAGAAAGTTTCAGAAACGGTAAAAATTATAGTTTTTCTGCCAGTTTGCTCAGTAGTTCATATAACTGAGTACGCTCCTGCTGCAATTGCTTTTGCTGTTCCTGCAGTTGAGCCAGTAAAAAATCAGCTTTGTCAATAACTACCTGTAGCAACTCTTTGCCGTTTTCATAATAATATTCGCTTTTTACTATTCCCTTATCCTGGGTACCTACATTGTAATTAATAACTGCGTTCTGGCCAAGCATAAATACCTCTTTATCCACCTCGTACAGTTTGCCCAGCTTAACGGCCGTTTCATCATTAATATTTGTAAGGCCGCTTTCAATTTTGCTGTAAGCCGGCTGGCTTATGCCCAGCACACCCGCCACATATTCTTGTGTATAATTTTTTGCATCTCTAAAAAATTTAACAGTACCGGCAGCCATACGCAGTTATATTTTATAACCGTGAAGTTATAAATTATAACCCAAAAAAAAGGAAACAAAAGAATATATACCTATATTTACTATATGAAAGCACGAAAGCCCGGCAGCATTTTTTGAGTAAACACCCCATTAATCCATAAATACTGTTTTGGCCAGCTTTTTTTAAACAAACGCAATATTATAGCGGTAACCATTTTGTTAAAAAAATATTTCAATGGCCATTGAATGCAGGATATTTTATGTTGCACCCCTGCAAAAAATAGGAGAAACATTATTATTAATTTTAAAAAACTTTATTACTTTATTAAAAAAAATCAGCA
Organism: Chitinophagales bacterium; assembly: GCA_031376295.1. Taxonomy (GTDB): domain Bacteria; phylum Bacteroidota; class Bacteroidia; order Chitinophagales; family Chitinophagaceae; genus Ferruginibacter. The sequence goes on along the minus strand of JANMDL010000805.1, from coordinate 813 downwards.
CTTTGCTGCTGCTATTGGCTATTTTGCTGGGCGGCTGCAAAAAAAACGACACTGCCAACCCTGATAATGACCTGTATGCCTTACGACAGCATGTAAAAAGCAAATTGACTGCGCAGGAATACAGCAATATTAACTGGGGCAGTGTAAAAAAATCAGTAATTGCCAATAATGATGCGGTGTACACCTTCCGGTACGCCAACGATGCCAATGCCTTACTTACCGTAAGTACCAATAAGGGCAAATACGCAGCGCAAACTTTCAAGTATTCGGTAGCTAACAAGGTAGTAAGTACCACACTAACCAATCTTGAAAGTGGAAAAGTGAAGCTGCAAAACAAAACTATGGATGAAATTATCCATGGCGGCGGCAGGCCACCCATTGTACCCAATACGCCCGGCGCTACACTGCCCGAAGTAGTATTGGTAGCGTACATTAATAACATTCCCAATCTTACCACTCCAAATGTTGTTGACTTAATGATGTTTATGTCAGTTGGGGGCAGTTTTAATTACCAACAGGAACTCGCCTCACTCGACCCTAATGGTGGCGGGCTTGGCCAGTCACCCATACTTGGCCCGGTGCTGGAGTTTGACAGCGCAGAAGAAGCATTGGAGTTTTTGCAGTGGGTGGAAGATTTGAATGCACAGGAAAAGGCTTTGGTTGCATTGTTTCCGGGACAAGCAATTTTTATTTGGAAAAACTCAAAGACAGCTTTATCTAATGCCAGTCAATGGGCTGCAGATGCATATCCAAATGACCCCGCTAAGCAAGCTGCAAGTCTTAATGGGGGTAAGGCAGATGCTTTAAGACATG
>JANMDL010000765.1:0-1714 GCA_031376295.1 Chitinophagales bacterium | reverse complement strand
GGTAACCTTGGTTAATAGTTTCAGTTTCAAATTTAGCTACATCAGCTACTGTTTTTTGAGCAAACAAGATTGCCGAAAAAGTTAATGCTGTAATTGAAAGGAATAATTTTTTCATGATAGGTTTAATTATTTATGAATAATCAAATAAAGATATTGTTCATTATTGAGGCTCCTGGCCCAGCATAAAAGTAAATTTGAATGCACTCTTTATTGGCTCACCTGGTTTTATCCTGTCGATACCAAGACCATAATCAAATCCTAACAAACCAAACATAGGCAGAAAGAACCGCATACCTACACCAACTGAACGGCGTAATTTAAATGGATTATAATCTTTAAACTGATACCAGCCATTGGCTGCTTCAAAAAATGCAAGCCCATAAATGGTGCTGCTAGGGTTGGTGCTAAAAGGATATCTTAATTCAACGGTGTATTTATTATAGATGGTGAAAAACTGGTTTTGATTTACATTCTCCGGGTTCACTTTGGGATTTGAACTGGTATAGACCGGGTATCCCCTGTGGGCAATGATATCAAAACCAAGCAAACCAAAGTTATTGCTGAGGCCAGCATCACCCACCTGGAAACGTTCGAATGGAGAGATTTCCAGCTTGCTGTTATAGCGGCCGATAAAACCATATTTGGCTGCCACTTTCAAAATAAACTGCCTGTTTTTTTCTGCACCTTTTGCCATACCTATTGGAACATAATATTCCCCGGTGAAAAGCCATTTATGAAATTCCGGAAGTTTATATTGGTTGTTCCCTTCCTTTGTAATTCCCATCAGTGAATAAGGCAACGTGAACTGTCCGCTCAGCATAAAATTACTTCCTCCAGTTGGGAAGATGGGGCTGCCCTGAGTTGCATAGCGGGCCAGTGCCAGGCGCAGGCTTATGTTGGTGGATGTGCCGTTGCTTAAACCTCCAAAACCGCTTGCCTGGTAATTCCGCAATTTATATTGCTGGAAATTGAGCGTTGTTATTAAAGAGAAATAATCATCAGGCCATTTTAATTGCTTGCCAAGCGAAATGCTTGCACCGCCGATTTTGAGATAGGATGTATCGCCACACTTCCGGCAAAACTGGCCTGTGAAGGGGTCAAAGCTGTTTGTTTGTTTGGTGTTGAAAAAACTGACAGTGAATGAATTTCTTTTTTTGCCGCCCAGCCAGGGTTCAGTAAATGAAAGGTTATAAGTTCTGAAGGCACGCCCGTTTGACTGAACCCTTGCACTGAGTTTTTGTCCGCTTCCGGAAGGCAGCGGATCCCATGTTTTTTTATTGAAAATATTGTTGATGGAGAAATTGTTGAACGTGATGCCCAGTGTGCCCGTTAAACCGATGCCACCGCCAAAACCCGCCGATAACTCAAGCTGGTCGTTGGACTTTTCTTCAACGCCCCAGGTAATATCAACCGTTCCATTATCAGAATTAGGAACAATGTTTGGCGAAATTTTTTCAGGATTGAAAAAACCCAATTGGCCGAGTTCCCTTTGTGTGCGGATGATATCCTGGCGGCTGAATTTTTCTCCGGGTATAGTTCTCAATTCACGCCGCACAACAAAATCCTTTGTCTTGTCATTTCCAACAATATCCACTTTCCCGATAGTTGCCTGTGGCCCTTCCTGTATCCTGATTTCGAAATCAATCGTGTCGTTGTAAACAGAGGTTTCAACAGGATCAATACGGAAGAAAAGATAGCCATCATCCATATAAAG
>JANMDL010000726.1:0-1765 GCA_031376295.1 Chitinophagales bacterium | reverse complement strand
TCACCTTCACCTCCATGCCCCAAGGCACCTGTTCCGGCTGCGTTTCTTTCGATAAAGTCAGCTTTACGTGATGATGCAGTTGTGCCTTCAGTCTGGATTCAACAAGTTGTCTGACAGCCTCCAGCAAATCGCGATCGGCATTAGGTCGAACAGGACTGGGATAATTGTAAACGGTGACTTCCTCGACTTTGTCGCGGAAATTGAACATGTCACGTTTGGCATCTTGATCTCCCATACTTTAAGACCCACCAAACTTTTGCGACCCACCTTCAATCTTTTCAACGTTAAAAATGTCCCGTCCAGCTTTCTGGTTATATGTGCGATCGCCTTCAGTATTCTGATTTTGGATGTTAATAATCTGCTGTGCCACCTGCCGCAACTCTCCTGCAAACACCGGATCGTCCGACATTGCATCATCCAAATACACTTCTAGCCTGTTCAGCGCGGCTGGGGAATTCTCGGTTTCCACTGCTGCGATCGCGGTTTCTGCTTTGGCATTTCCCTTAAATCGGGCAATGATTTGATCCCGCAGTTTCTTTGCCAAGGCGATCGACCCCTCCACAGTCTTTTTTGCCACTTCCCCAGCCCCGGATTTGGCAAACTCCTCAAACGCCAGGTTAAGAATTGCCCCTGCTGCGATCGTCGTTATTGGATCGGTCATCTCTATTCCTCAAAGTCACTGTTGTATTATAGTCAGAAATCTCTGAAAAAAGGTTGCCAAAATCCAAGTGCTTTAGCGCTAATTATATTCAAATAACCAACACCGCAGCATAGCGATCGCACTTGTTCAAACTCTTTATTCATTCAACAATTCGGCTACCAGGAAATGTAGTAGCAGCACCATTGAAGCTGTTTTAAACCTCCGGTGGCAAGTCCACGCTGTAGAGAATTTTGCCTTCAAGGTTAAGCAGCGCCACAGTCATCACCTGACTATCGCCATTAATTTTAACCGTACCAAAGAACTGAAAACCTTTTGTAGGAGGTAGATTGTTTGCTTCTCCCGGTGGCAAACTTTGGAACTTAACTAGAGGACCAAAAGTATTATCAAGCTTATTTGGCCCGTAAGTTCCAGCGTGAAGCGGCCCGGCAACAAACTCCCAAAACGGTTTAAAATCAGTGAATTGAGCTTTACCTGGATCGTAGTAGTGTGCGGCTGCATAATGCACGTCAGCCGTCAGCCAAACGACATTTTGGATATTGTTTTGCTGGATAAAGCGCAACAATTCGGCAAGTTCGAGTTCGCGTCCTAATGCAGGGCTATCTCCATTGGCGAGGTTCTCGAATTTGCCACTGTTTTTGCCATCTTCAACCACCAATCCGATTGGCATATCGCTAGCAATTACTTTCCATCTTGCCTTTGAATTCTGCAATTTATTCTTTAACCAGCTAACTTGAGCATTACCTAAAAACGCTGTTTCTTCACTTGCTGTTGTCTGACGGTTGGCAGTATTTGGCCCTCGGTAACTACGCATATCAAGCATAAAAATTTCTAGGGAAGAACCGTAATTAAACGAACGGTAAATCCGTTCTGGGTCGTTGGCATTGAAGCGAATTGGTGTGTACTCCATAAATGCTTGCTTGCCTCGCGCTGCCAGTAAAGAGCAGCTTTTGACTTTGTAGCGGTCATCGGTCATTAACATCTCGCCGGGATACCAGTTATTTGTAGTTTCATGGTCATCCCATTGAACTAGCTGAGGCACTTCGGCATTGAAGCGGCGGATGTTATCATCTAATAGGTTGTAGATGTAATTTCCGCGAAATTCTG
>JANMDL010000709.1:0-3856 GCA_031376295.1 Chitinophagales bacterium | reverse complement strand
CACAATAGCCATAAAATCACGGTGTGTTTGTGCCGTCCTGTTTACATTACAGTTAAACTCTGTAATCCAGATAGGTTTTTTATACAGGTTATATACATTATTTATATAGGTTTTAAACCGGTTGAGCACATCATTTACATTAGGAGCTGTATTACCGGTTGACAGCCAGTTGCCCCAGTCGTACCAGTGAATGGCCATGTAATCCACTCTTGTTGTATCTTGTTCGGCAAGCTTCATAAAATCAAGCAGCCAATTGTCCCACTCGCCTTCAGTAGGCGCTGGCGAACCCATTCTGTAGCCGGCACGAAGCACTTTTTTGTAAAGAGGTATTGCGTTTGCAACCAAGATATTGGACTGACCAGTATTATCAGGTTCATTAAACGTGAGCATAGAAGTGATACGCGGCTTACTGATATATCCATCAATTTTCGCTTCAGTAATCCAGGATGTTCCCCATGTCATCAGGGCGTACTCCCTGTTTGTACCAGATGTATCATTGGTTCCCCAATCATAAAACCAGCTTGCTTTTAAAGAATCCGTCAAGACATTATTTTGCGTACACGCTCCCTTCTTCTTGGTATTCTGAATTGGCAGTACACGGATGAATGATACCCTGCCTTGCAAAACATAAGCAAGATTTACAGATAGATTACTTACAGCAGCAACATAGCAGAAACTTTCGCCAGTACCATTTTCGTTAGCCGCCAATGTAGCCATAAAACCCTGGTTGAGTGTTATAGATTGAATGCCATCGTTCAAGCCCCCTGGAATGCTTGCTCCTTTGTACACCGTATTAGATACGCAGGTGGCACTGGTTCCCGTCTGGTTCAGGCCCTGGTATATGACCAACTGTGCATGTAAGCAACCAGCAGTTGCTATCATAACAAGAAACATAAGTATTTTTTTCATAAACCCTTTTTATATTTGATATCCTTTAAAATCCTGTTAAACAAACAGCTTCTCTCAACATATTGCTATCAGTAAAAAATTGTGTACAACGCTGCCAAAATCCCTAATACAATCACTGTGCCCGCAAGAAAAGATGGGCTCATCCTGAACATTTTCCGGTCAATTTCCAAACCGTTGGGTTTAATGCCTTTGCGGTTTTCGTATAAACTGATCAGCACCATCCCCAGCACACAAATGAAGAAGACAAATCCCATCCTGTCGATAAAAGGAATTTCATACACACCGGCATCATTTGCCTTTGCAAAACCAAACTGACTTAAAAATGAAAGATTCATAAAGCCCGGCAAGAATTTAAAAAACAATGAAAAGATAAAGCCGCCGATGGTGGCAAAAAGTGCCGCATTGGAAGTGGTTTTTTTCCAAAAGAATCCCAGAATGAACATGGCAAAAATACCGGGGCTTACAAAACCAGTGTATTCCTGTATGTATTGAAACCCGCCTTTTTTATCAATGCCCAGCAAGGGTGCAATCAACACAGCGAGTATCATTGCTGCAACAACAGTCATTTTTCCAACCTGCACCAATCGCTTCTCATCCACATCAGGCCTTATCTTTTTCTTATAAATATCCAAGGTGAAAATGGTGGCAATACTGTTTGCTTTGCCCGCAAGCGATGCCACAATAGCGGCGGTTAAAGCAGCAAATGCAAGTCCTTTCAAACCGGCTGGTAAGAGGTTCAGCAATACCGGGTAGGCTTTATCAGGATTGAGTTCTCCGTTTTGCAACATTTCAGTTTGGAAATTGCCCTGCTGGTGTAATACGTAGGCAGCAATACCGGGCACTACCACAATCAGCGGCATCAGCAGTTTTAAAAATGCCGCAAATAACAATCCGCCCCTTGCAGTTGGCAAATCGGCACCAAGCGCCCTTTGTGTAATGTATTGGTTACAGCCCCAATAGTTCAGGTTTACAATCCACATGCCACCAAGTAAAATAGTAAGGCCAGGCAGGTCCATATAATTCTTATTGTCCTGCTTAAATATCATGTGAAAATGATCGCCAGCCTGTTCGGACATTATTCTAAACCCATTAGCAACCCCTGTGGTGCCGAATTTTTCAGCAACCAAATTCAATGCGAGGTAGGTGGTTACCAAGCCGCCCAGTATCAAAAAGAATACCTGTATCACATCTGTGTAGCCAATCACTTTCATGCCGCCCAATGTGATGAATATCGCAAAAATTGCCAGCAGATACATGCACAGCGTGGTATTGATACCCGATATGCTGTTAATGGCCAATGCGCCGAGGTATAAAATAGAAGTAAGGTTCACCACTACATAGAGTAACAGCCAGAACACAGCCATGATCATGGCCACAGTGCCATTGTAACGCTGGTTCAAAAACTGTGGCATGGTATAAATCTTATTCTTAAGGTAAACCGGTATAAAAAAGATAGCAACCACAATCAATGTAGCAGCGGCCATCCACTCATAAGAGGCAATGGCAAGGCCCATTTTAAAGCCACTTCCGCTCATTCCGATAAATTGTTCTGCCGAAATGTTAGAAGCTATCAGTGAAGCACCAATGGCCCACCAAGTTAACGAACCTTCTGCCAAAAAATAATCATGCGAAGCCGAAACCGATGCTTTCTTTTTTCTGCTGTAAATCCAATAGCCATAGCCAGCTACAACAATAAAGTAAAAAAGAAATACCAGATAGTCATATATGTGTAAACTGCTCATTCAGCGCTATTTTAAAATTTGATAAAATTCATTTTGCCTTGCCATTGGTTTTACAATTGCTTTTGCCATTGCCAGGCACTTGTAACCATTTCCTTTATACCCAGCTCCGCCTTCCAGCCCAATTCACTTTCGGCAAGTGATACATCGGCATACATTGACACAGCATCACCTTCCCGCCGCTGGCCCATTTGATAATTTACTTCCACATCATTGTACTGCTCAAATGCCTGGATAATTTCCAGCACACTGAATCCATTACCTGTGCCGATATTAAAAATTTCAAAGCTGTCATTTTGCTGCTTATTGAGCAAACGGTCACAGCTTTTAACATGGGCTTTGGCCAAATCCACCACATGTACATAATCCCGTATGCAGGTGCCATCCGGTGTATTATAATCATCGCCATATACGGTAAGCATTTCTATTTTCCCGGCTACCGTTTGTGTAACAAATGGCAGGAGGTTGTTGGGCGTACCATTGGGCAATTCGCCCAGCAAAGCAGAAGCATGCGAGCCAGCAGGATTAAAGTAACGCAGGACAATGGCATTGATGAAGCCTGCTGCTGCCGTTTTTTGCAATATGTCCTCGCCCATTTGTTTGGTACTGCCGTAAGCCGACAGTGCAGCTTTTGTGGCTGTAGCCTCTGTTACAGGCAAGGCATCAGGATTGCCATATACCGTAGCAGAAGAAGAAAAAACAATATTGCGGACAGCCGCAGCCTGCATACAGTTTAAGAGGTTGACAAGTGAAAACAAATTATTTCTGAAATATTTCAATGGATTTACAATCGACTCCCCTACTGCCTTACTTGCTGCAAAATGAATAACAGCATCTATTGTAAGACCCCTGCTAAAAACAGAACTGAGCAGGGCCTCGTTGGTCATATCAATGTTATAAAACGAAGGCTTGACAGCAGTCAGTTTTTCAATATTATTAAGTATAAACAATTGTGAATTGCTCAGGTCATCAACAATGATTACTTCGTACCCTGCATTGATCAATTCAACCACCGTGTGCGACCCAATAAAGCCCAATCCGCCTGTAACTAAAATGGTTGCTTTACACATATTCAATTGCAGATTTAAAGTGAATGGCAGGAAGGTTTTTTAATGTTGTTGCCGCTGCTTCTGCCGTAATATCCCTTTGCGGATTCGCCAGCATTTCATACCCCACCATAAACTTCTTCACCGTGGCCGAGCGCAGCA
>JANMDL010000691.1:0-2781 GCA_031376295.1 Chitinophagales bacterium | reverse complement strand
CGGGGGAGTCTGGCTAAAGGAGGGTTTGTTTTTGAAAGAATATATCGTGAGGAAGAGCAAAGGCTGCTCGTGAGGCTCATAACCTCAAGGTTGGGGGTTCGATTCCCCCCCTCGCAACACTGTACAGGGTGACTAAGAAAGCTGATGGCAGCGAAGACCCGTTCCAAGTGAGCAGTCGGTAAAACGCGAACGGTAAATAAGCTCACGTGTGGGTTCAAATCCCACCTTAGTCGCAACGCATCAATATAGATGCAAGAAAAATTCACCCTTGATTGGGGGTGTCTGCTGTTTTTTTGTGTGGGGGGAACCGTCTCCCCCTTCTTTCGCAAACTTATTTTTTCAACTATAAAAAATGTCATCAATGAAAATCGTCAAATCCGAAGTCAAAACGCTTACCTACGCCTTGCGGGCTTACAACCACACACTCCGACAGCGCATCCTGGCGCTCTTAGAAAAAAATGGGGAGATGCCTGTCACCGACATCTTCATCGCGCTCCGGCTTGAGCAATCGGTTGCCTCACAACACCTCGGTGTTTTGCGCAGAGCGGACTTAGTGGAAACAACCCGGACGGGGAAATATGTGAAGTATCGTCTTCGAAAGTCGTCCATCTCTCAATTGAAAAACTTAGCCGACCACTGGCACAATAATACCGAACCGCACCGCTCGCAGCGTATCGTGGGTAGTGGTATGGACTTGGCGGCGATGTGATAAAAAAAGCCGGACACCTTACGGCATCCGGCTCACAACCATTTATTAAGTTAATAAATAGTAAAAAGATGAACAAAGTTAGTGTTTTAAATCAAATTTCCAAAATTGAGATGGATTTCACGCAAATGACAGGCGAGCAACTGGCGGAGCGATTAGGATACAGCATCAAGGATTTGCAAGTGCAAGCCCGCCGATGGTCATTGGGCAGCATCGAAAAAGATGCCGTGATTGAAATCGAAAGGCTGAAAGAAATCATTAAGCGGGTAGCGTCTATTCGCCGCGACGATTCAAAAGCCAAGGTGCAAAAGGCAAATCAATTGCATTATCTCGCATTTGGAGAACCGGCAACGGATATACCAACCGAGGGCAAACAGACGGAAGCGACTGAGGCAGAACCCACCACCGAAAAAGCAAAAAAGACACCTTCCCCACCGGCGGCTCTTAAAGAGTTCAAAAAAACGTTGGAGCGCACTGACTTCGCGTTTATCGAATCCTTTATCGAGTGGTTGGCATCAGCTGCCCCGATTGCCATCATTGTTTTTGCGGCGGCGTCATTCATCGCTACGGGGGTTTTCAACGCGGTTTTCTATGGCTATTATGTGGGTATTGGTGCCGGGTGCTTTTTGGCAATAGTGCAGGATGGGGCACGCTTCGCGCTCTTCTTAGCGAGTGCCAAAATGTTCAAAACGGGTAAAACAGTGTTAGGGGTGGTGTCTGCGACAGTATCGAGTGCCATTGTTTTTTTTGAAATATATGAGAGCTTCGATGTGGCGCAAGTATGGAACAAAGCGGAAGTGGCGCAAGTGGCTATGAGTTATTCTTTCATCGTCATATTGGGTTTTGCACTGGAGTTGGTGATGGCTCTTATTATTCACCCTTTCAAGCAGAAGTAGCATGAACCTTTTCAAGATACTACAACTACCGGATGAAGCGGCGACAACGCAGGAGACAAGACCGCCGCTTGTGATACCACCGAAGATACAACCGCCGCGACAAGTACACCGACAACGAGACGACATAAAGACATACAGTAACGGGAAGAGTTACAAGAAAAGCGACAACCACGAATGCGAATGGAACTTGACAAAGAATAACAACGACAACGAATACAGAAGCAGCGACTTAGTAGAGAAAGACTTCCAAGATATTAGAGCACACGGATTAAAAGTAAACGTGGCGATTTCGCTAAAAGAATTATGGTCAGCAGGGGCGAGCATCGGCGAAGTGGTGAAGCAGAAAAGGGGAGAGCGGTTCTACTCAAGGCGCAATATAGAGAAGTATTGGGCTATCTTCAATCGCAACTCCCCCCCCTCAGTATAATCGCCTGATAGCTACCGCAAATCACCGCAAATGCGGTATTGCGGTATGAGAATCAAGAAGTTATCTACCGCAATTTGCGGTGTCTCATACCGCAAAACTACCGCAAAAGCACCGCAAATTTTGAATTTAAACAGTCATTTGTAAGGTTTTATAAATAGTAAAAAGATGAATAAATTAAAAACCCGCGAGCCGGATGTGCTCGACATGGTGTGGGATAGCAACCGCGAAATGTACACCACACTGGCAGATAGAGACGCCAACACACAGCGCGAGATTCAAGCATATAGTGGGAGCGGAGCAACCAAACCGCTTATCAATGTCTCCACTATTATCACACTTGCACCCGTTGCCGCCGTTGTGTATTTCGCAAGTCCATTGCCATTATTAATCTATGTCGCAGTTCTTTTAGGAAAGGTAGCCGGAAGCAGTCGGCAAGATTTGGGACCCGATGCCCCATGTCGCCGACGAAAGGGTCGTACCAATTTGCCGTTGGCAGATTGTCGCCCCGGAGCCAAGGGGCAAACTTGGGATTGTAACCGCTAATTTCTACAACCTTTTAAAAAGAGCAACATCATGGAATATGTATTTATAACACTTTGTATCATCGGCGTTGTGGTGATTTATGTCGCCAACCGCAAACAAGCTGAACGCCTTGAGCGATACAAACAAAAGACGGAAATTGAAAACTGGTATAAGAACCGGTTATTTCACATCATCGTCACAAGCATCAACGAGTCCGACGATTCGGAATA
>JANMDL010000676.1:0-3135 GCA_031376295.1 Chitinophagales bacterium | reverse complement strand
CACTTGTGCAGTTGCATCGTCTTTTTTTATCATTACAGCAGTTGAATAACTGAAACTGCCGTCACGGTCGGTAATACGCAGGCGGTAATAGCTGATACCTGCTTTAGCATTAGCATCTGTAAATGTGTAGGTTTTGATGCTGTTGCTGTTGCCGGCTGCTGCTGCTTCACCAATAACAGTATAGGTAACACCATCAATGCTTTTTTCGATATTGAAGCTTTTGGTATTCTGCTCGCTGCTTGTTTGCCAGTCGAGTACATTGCCATTGCTGCGGTTGTAGCCCTGAAATTTAATAAGGGTTACAGGCAACAGGGTGAAGGAAGGATACGTGAATCCTTTGAAATAAATACCTTTCTGCCTGCTTACTTCACCAGTAAATAAATTTTCCGCACCGGCTCTGTATGTAAAGCTGCTCACGTCTTTTTTTGTTACGGTAAACATTACCTGCTTGGCTGATGTATCCACTGCATCATATTCCACACTGCCGATATTTTTGCCCAGAAATTCAGTGCCGGTTTGCGTTACGGCTATCTGTAATGAGTTACTCTGGTAAGAAACTGTGCCACCGTTCATGTTAATAGCATCCATTTCGTGCAGGTTGCTGCTGCCATCAATATCCATAGCTGTGGCATACAGGGTATCCATTTTTTTAGGATTATCTGAGTTGCCTGCTACAAATTCTATTTTAAATTCCACCATGCCTGTGCTGCCACCCGGTACTTTTATACGGGGAGAAAAAGCTTCTGGTTTGGTGAGGTTATTATCGTCCAGTATATCTACTGTCGCACCACCTGTGGCAGCAACAATTGTTACAATGGCCGATCTTCCTGCACCAACATTATTAAAGCGGTATTTTGAACCTACCTGGTTTTCTGTACCTGGAGCTGTAAGTAAAATGGGAGCAGAACTGAAGTTGAGGGAATAATTACCTGTACTGTCGTCGGTGGCTTTGGCTGTGTTTCCGATTGTTATTGTTAAGAGGCATATACATGCACACTTAAGAAAAATTGTAAATTTTCTGTTCATTTTCTTTGTGGTTTGAGAGTCATTAAAAAAACTGAGGTTTTATCCCCCGTTGGTTTAACCGGTTTTACCCGTTTTTGAAAATTGGTTTTATTTTTTGAAATGAAGAATGCCCGAGGTAATGGGTCGTTCAATATTTCGGTGTAAAAATAGAAATAGTTTTGACTTAAACAAATTTTTGCATAGTAAATTTACGGAATGAGGGAGCGATTTTACTTTAATTTCGGAATGTGGTATTTCATAAGTTACTTTTAATCAGTCACTTATATATCAAATGTGGATATGTGAATTATTATTATTAATGATTTATATTTCTTTAAAAAATAACCCTTTTTTGCAGATATTTCTTGATTTGAAGTGATAATTAGCCTTTTTTTGCAATAAATAGGTAGCAATTGTTAGTGAAATTCAAAAAAATAGCGATTTGGCGCAAAATTTTATAAAAAATCCCCTGATCTTCTAAAACCAGGGTATTTTTTATAATTTATGACTATACAGGTGGGGTGCCCGGCAGCTATTTACAGATCCCTGCTTACTTTTTTAAACCCTTTCCACCAGCGGGATTTTTTCACCAGTTCCTCTGTATTTACATTTTTTTGTTTTGCCTGGGCATCCAGTACGGCTATCAATACCATATTAATGATACTTCTTACACTGCTGCCAAGTTGCAGTACATGCACCGGTTTTTTAAGGCCGAGCAGTACCGGGCCAATGGCATCTGCACCTCCCACTTCCTGCAGCAATCCATAAGCTACATTACCTGCGGCCAGGTTGGGAAATATCAATGTGTTCACCTCTCCATGCGTTAAATCGCTGAAAGGGTAGCTTTCTTTTAAAATTTCTTTGTTAAAGGCGATATTGGCCTGTACTTCGCCATCCACTATTAATGCCGGGTTCTTCTTTTTTACAATTTCCCTTGCTTTGGCTACCAGTTCGGCCTCCGGCGATTTGCTGCTGCCAAAATTGGAGTACGACAGCATTGCTATCCGTGGTTTTATATTGAACTGCTGTACTTCTTTTGCCACCATCAGGGTAATATCGGCCAGTTCTTCGGCCGTGGGGTTAAAGTTTACGGTGGTATCTGCCAAAAATAGCGGCCCTTTTTTAGTGATGAGGATGTACATACCCGCAATATTCTTCACCCCTTCATCAGTACCTATAATTTGTATAGCCGGGCGTATGGTGTCCGGGTAGTTCTTGCTCAGCCCGCTGATGAGCGCATCGGCTTCGCCGGTTTCCACCATCATACAGCCAAAATTAATCCGGTCTTTCATCATTTTATTGGCTTCGTACTGGTTTACACCTTTGCGCTGCCGCTTGGCAAAAAATATTTCGCCGAATTTTTTCCTTACTTCCTCATGCTCATCATCTTTGGGGTTTACAACAGGGATGCCTTCCAGACTAATGCCATTGGCCTCGGCAATCTTCAATATCTTATTTCCCTCGCCAAGCAGTATAGGGTAGCCAATGCCTTCGTCTAATACAATCTGTGCCGCTTTAAGCACTTTTATGTTTTCGGCATCGGCAAACACCACCCGCTTGGGATCTTTACGTGCCTTGCTGCCAATTACCCGCAGCAACTGGTTATCAAGGCCCAGTCTTTTATTCAGCTCTACCTCATATGCTTCCCAGTCGGTAATGGGGTACTTGGCTACACCACTGTCCATTGCAGCCTTTGCCACAGCGGGAGCCACGGTTGCCAACAGGCGTGGGTCGAGCGGCTTGGGTATAATATATAGCGGCCCGAAAGAAATACTTTTTTCGTTGTAGGCCATGTTTACAATATCCGGCACGGGTGTTTTTGCCAGTTCGGCCAGAGCTTTAACCGCAGCCAGTTTCATTTCCTCATTAATGGTGGTGGCCCTTACATCAAGCGCCCCACGGAAAATGTAGGGGAAGCCGAGTACATTGTTCACCTGGTTGGGATAATCGCTGCGGCCGGTGGCCATAATAACATCTTTACGGGCGGACATCGCTTCCTCGTACGGTATTTCGGGATCGGGATTGGCCATGGCAAATACGATAGGATTCTTTGCCATTCCTTTTACCATAGCGCCTGTTACTACATTGCCTACACTAAGGCCTACAAAAACATCTGCATCTTTCAGCGCA
>JANMDL010000609.1:0-2054 GCA_031376295.1 Chitinophagales bacterium | reverse complement strand
TTCGGAATTGGCGGGGAAGACTGACAACCTGGGTTACTGTACCGGTAAATATTTGTTTTGCTCAATGTTTACTATGGAAAAACTATCGGTAAAATAAGCACATTCTGATAGAAAGAACAGTTGTTTCGGGGTAAATGATTTTTCAAAAATTCTCATCTTTTTTTCGATGGTATCACCAATCTTCGGGTCTGTTTTCATTTTTTGTATAATGCCACTGGTAAGGTAGGTTTGAAATTCCAGTACAATATTGCTCTGCTCACCGGTGAACCTGTCCTTATCGTTTTGCAAAACGGTGGTATACTTTTTCTCCCATAAACTGTATTTGTCAGCATCTGTCAATTTATTGTATGCCTGCTGCATGGCCCCAATAGTCGGCTGACTAAGCACCGCTTTTATTGCTGGTGAAAGTGGCTTACTGCTTACAGTTGGTGAAACAGCTACAGGTGGCACAGTGGCAGTAGTGGTTTGGCTATCGTTGCAGGCGGTAAAAAATGCAGCGAGTGCAGGCAGAAAAAAAAACATTTTCTTCATGATTTTGTTTGTTAAATTTTAAAAGATTATTTATTTTTTGTGTAATACTGGTACTCCATTGTATTAATCTGCGGTACCTGGTTGGTTTTAATAGCCGCTGTAATTGAGCTGCTTTTGTTAAGGGTATTACTGTCTGGTATTATCCTCAGCGTCATTACTATACTGGATGCAGGGTTAATGGTTTGCGCACTAAAGCTGATGTCGCTGCAACTGCAGGATACCCTGCTGTCAATAATTTGCACGGTGTCGGCTGTCACATTATTTACCGGTATTTTAATAAAATTGGGTACGCCCAACACCAATGTATCTTTAACCGGCGCACCTGTATTAAACCGCAGACCGGTATTGCTTGTCTTATTTTGGTTGCAGCCCGCTATCAGCAGACAATAAATAAGTATTGAGTTTTTTAATTGTTTCATTTTCGTAAATTGTTTTTGATTCTGTGTCAAAACCACTAAAGTCGCCATAAATATGACCAGCGGCGTTAATTATAACTTCATAAGGATATGAGTTGGTGGAAGGGCTTATCAGTTGTAGTACAGCACCTGTTGAATCGTAATACATATCAGGATTACCTTTTGCATCTGCCACAAATTTATCGTATTTACTTACTGTGCCGTCGCAGATATATATCAGGCCAACCTGTTCATTTTTAAGGGTAGCCTGTATGGTTTCTAAAGAAGCTTTTTTATTAACACAGGGAGCACAACCTACAAAATAGAACTCAAGCAGACTGATTTTTTTTTGCGCCAATAAATCTGCAAGTTCAACACTTTCGTGCCGGGCGTTTGTTAATTTCAGCTGTAAAAGACTGGCATTGTTTTGTATATATGCTTTCGGGCTGTTACCGCTATTATAAAGCAAGTGAGGCATTAATACTGTATTAATTGCAAAGCTGGTGAGCATGTATGTTACAAAAAGTAATACTATTTTTTTTACCTGTTTTGTAACATAAAAAACACCTGTGGCTGCACCCAATATGGGGAAAAGGCTGGATAAAGGAAACCTGAAAGGTACCAATGCCGGATAGGTAATTAATACAGACGCATCTAAAAGTATTACCGGTACTACGGTTATAATCATGGTAACACCAAGTGATAACTTAAATTGCCTGTAATAAAACACAAACAGTAAAAAATAGGTTACAAACAGGTAAAAGAACCGCTGTGGCATATCCCAAAAAATAGCTGTATGCAGGTAGTTATCAATAATTTCAGGAACATTATATGTAAATGCAGTAAGTAGTACGGTAATAACGGCACTGATAATAAATGCTTTAATGATTTGCTTCATTAATGATATTTTTTTTAAATAATGCCTGCAAAGCCCACCACATTGCAGGCACTAACATATTTGGTTAATCTTGCGTACACTTACCATCACAAGCAGAACCACCAAAAGCACCACATCCGTTCGGGGTAATTTTACAGTTCACCCTTTCATTACACCTCCCACCACCACCGCCACCGGCATAGCAGTAAATATCATACCTGCATGTGCAATTTTTTGCTGCATCCCCATCG
>JANMDL010000581.1:0-5964 GCA_031376295.1 Chitinophagales bacterium | reverse complement strand
GCACAGCGGGCAATTCCTGCACACTGTCGCTTGTAATATCGGCAGAAGCAAAAGATGCCCCACCAATACCATCTTTACCCGTGGCAGAGCCAACAAAAAATACAGGGTTACCAATACCTTCTGCAGTGGCCGAAACAGTTTCGCCATTTTTAACCACACCCACACTCATGGCATTCACCAATGGGTTGGTATGGTAACGGTCTTCAAAATATATTTCGCCCCCCACGGTAGGCACACCAAAGCAATTACCATAATGGCCAATGCCATGCACCACACCAGCAAGCAGCCTTTGTGTTTTGGCCTCTGTTAATTCACCAAAGCGCAGCGAGTTTAGCGCTGCAATGGGCCTGGCACCCATGGTAAAAATATCCCTGTGTATTCCCCCTACCCCTGTAGCCGCACCCTGAAAGGGCTCAATGGCGGATGGATGGTTGTGGCTCTCTATCTTAAACACCACGCCATAGCCATCGCCCATATCCATCAGCCCGGCGTTTTCTTCACCAGCTTTCACCAGCATTTTTGCACCATCCCTTGGCAGGGTTTTTAACCATTTAATGGAGTTTTTATAACTGCAATGCTCACTCCACATAGCACTAAAAGCGCATAGCTCATTAAAATTGGGCATGCGTCCCAGCTTTTGCTGTATCAATTCAAACTCATCTGCGGTAAGCCGCAGTTGTTCCGCTGTTGTAACTGTTATTTCCATACTATTTTTGAGAGAAGTGCGAAGGTACAACTCAATCTGTATATCAGATTTGATATGTAGCAAATATTTTAATTATCTTACCGCATCCAAAATAAATTGGAATTGCCGGTCGGGTGGTGTTTCAGTATAAGCAATCATAATGCGGTCACTGCTGCTTAGCAGCTTATGACTTGCCACAGAAAGCACTGAAACACAGAAAAAATACAAAAAACAGTGTTTCTGTGTTTCAGTGGCAATAAAAAACAGCTTTGAAACCGAGATACCATTTGCTGTTGCTGTTTGCTTGCAGTTAAGTTCAAATTATCAGTCAGCAAAAGCAGTCCGGCAAAGGCAGATAAACCCTATTCATAATTGGTATGAGTTATTTTTTAATTGTCATTTATATTGCTGCTTTTTGCTGGTTGATGCCCCGTATCGGTTTTGTAAAAAAATCAGGGATAAACAGCAGGGTTATTGTGGTGCTATTTTTGTTTAAGGTGCTGGCAGGTTTTGTACTGGGCTGGGTGTCACTCCATTTCAGCGATTCGGATTACTGGTTGCTTAACAATGATGGCTGGGTGGAATACCAACTGCTTTTCCGGGATCCTGCTGCTTATTTTACCAATCTTTTCAATTCGGCTGATTACCCAAAAGGGTATGGCGGCATGCTCGATTCGGTACAGTCATTCTGGAACGACCTCAAATACAATATTGTGGTAAAACTGCTGTCTGTTTTCAATATTTTCAGCAGGGGTAATTATTATATTAACAGCATCTTTTTTAATGTACTGGGATTTTTTGGCCATGTGGCCTTGTACAGGGTTTTTATACAGGTATACCGTGGCAGGTATAATGCGGTTATTATTGGTTGCTTTCTGCTGCCATCGCTGCTGTATTTTTCCTCTGCCGTACACAAAGATTGCATTGTGTTTGCGGCAATCGGTGTTTTGTGCCTGGCGCTGTACCAGTCCTTCAGCCAAAACAAGCTTACACTAAAAAGGGCAGTGTGGCTGCTTATTTCCTTAACTGTATTGCTTTTGCTGCGCAACGTAGTTTTTATGGCTGTGCTGCCGGCCATTGCTGCTTACTGGCTTGCACATGTTACCAGGTGGAAACCGCTGCCTGTTTTTGCCGGTGTGTATATCATAGGAGCAGTACTGTTTTTTAATGCCTGGCGCATTTCCCCTTCGCTGGATTTTACGGCAATACTTGCCCAAAAGCAATGGTATTTTTTGCAGGCGATGGATGCCAATACTGCCATTGAAATTAATACACTGCAGCCCTCATTCGGCAGTTTTATGCACAATGCGCCGCAGGCGTTCAACCACACCATCATGCGGCCCTATCTTACCGAACACCCCAATTTTTTTCTGGTGCCCATCGCTGTGGAACTTTTTGCTTACCAATTGCTGCTGGTGCTGTTTCTTTTCTTTCGGGTAAAACAGGCTGACAGGCAGGGAAGGCTGTTTGTTTTATTCGGCATCTTTTTAACCCTTACCGTTTTTTTAAATATTGGTTATATCGTTACCAACCTGGGTTCCATTGTACGCTACCGCAGCATTTACCTGCCCCTGCTCATTACCCCTTTACTGGCAGGCATGGATTGGGAAAAACTGAAGCAGTTTGTCAAATTAAAAAAATAACTATATTTATTATTTGTCCACATAGGGACAGAAAAAATGTTATTTAAGGGTATTTTTTTTGGTTTTAAGCTGCATAAATCGTTTTTTTGTGCCTTAAAATTAAAAAAAGATGCAATCTTTACGATTTAATGCTGTTGACAATCTGTCGAGCAGCCCAATCGAAGTGAAGGTAGAAGGATCTACCAAAATCACTTCAATATTTAATGAAAATGTATTTACCCTTAAAGTTGCCCGCCAGTTTTTGAGCGATGAGGCATATAAGAGCCTGGCTGCTTCTATAAAAAGTGGTAAAAAAATTGACAGGATGATGGGCAGCCAGATTGCCAATGGTGTACGTGCCTGGGCAGAAAGCAAGGGTGTTACACATTATACACACTGGTTTCAGCCATTAACGGGTTTATCGGCAGAGAAGCATGATTCATTTTTTACATTAAAAGGCGATGGCACTCCCATTGAAGAGTTTGACGGTGGAGCGCTGATACAGCAGGAGCCTGATGCGTCTTCTTTTCCCAGTGGCGGTTTAAGGGCCACTTTTGAGGCCCGTGGTTATACAGCATGGGATCCTTCTTCACCTGCATTCATCATGGAAATTGGCCAGGGCAAAACCCTGTGCATCCCCACCATATTTGTTTCTTATACCGGCGAATCATTGGATGCTAAAACACCTTTGCTTAAAGCGCTGGTGGCTTTAGATAAAGCGGCTGTGGATGTGTGCCAGTATTTTGATAAAAACGTAACAAAAGTAACGGCTACGCTTGGCTGGGAGCAGGAGTATTTTGTAGTGGATGCCGGCCTTGCCAATGCCCGTCCCGATTTGGTGCTTACCGGCAGAACGGTTTTTGGCCATGCACCTGCAAAAGGGCAGCAGTTAGAAGATCATTATTTTGGCACCATACCAGAAAGGGTGTACGCTTTTATGAGGGATTTTGAGCAGGAAGGTTATAAGCTGGGCATTCCCCTGCGTACAAGGCACAATGAGGTGGCGCCTGCACAGTTTGAGTGTGCCCCCATTTTTGAGGAAGCCAACCTGGCTGTGGACCACAATACCCTTTTAATGGATATTATGACAAGGGTGGCAAAAAGGCACAACCTGAAAGTGTTGCTGCACGAAAAACCATTTGCGGGTATTAACGGCAGTGGCAAGCACAATAACTGGAGCATTGCTACGGATACCGGCGTAAACCTGCTGGCTCCGGGCAAAACGCCCAAATCGAACCTGATGTTTTTAACATTTTTTGTTAACACCATTAAGGCTGTGCATGATTATGCCGACCTGATGAGGGCGTCAATCGCCTCTGCGGGTAACGATCACCGCCTTGGTGCCAACGAAGCGCCTCCCGCCATCATTTCTATTTTTACCGGTAAGTACCTGGCTGATGTATTGAAGCAGGTAGAGACCCGTGTAGGTGGTAA
The DNA here is from genome assembly GCA_031376295.1 of Chitinophagales bacterium. Taxonomy (GTDB): domain Bacteria; phylum Bacteroidota; class Bacteroidia; order Chitinophagales; family Chitinophagaceae; genus Ferruginibacter. The sequence goes on along the minus strand of JANMDL010000581.1, from coordinate 2,223 downwards.
ATTTGACGAGCAGGACGAAGCGATACTTAAATTAGATATTCACAAGAGCATTCCTGAACTGATGCTGGACAATACTGACCGCAACCGTACTTCGCCTTTTGCCTTTACAGGTAATAAGTTTGAGTTCAGGGCAGTGGGTTCAAGCGCCAACTGCGCCAATGCCATGACCACATTGAATACCATTGTGGCGGAAACATTGAAGCAATTTAAGAAAGATGTGGATGCGCTGATTGAGAAAGGAGAGAAAAAGGAAATAGCCCTGATGCAGGTGATACAGAAATACATTGTGGACAGCAAGAATGTATTGTTTGAAGGCGATGGCTACAGCGATGCCTGGGAGCAGGAAGCTGCCAGACGTGGCCTGCCGAATGTTAAAACCACACCGCCTGCATTGGATGCATACATCACCGAAAAATCAAAGGCCCTGTTTGAAAGCAACCATATTTATACCCATGCTGAGCTGGAAGCAAGGCACGAAATAATGCTGGAAGATTATATTAAGAAAGTGCAGATTGAAGCAAGGGTGATGGGCGAACTGGCCACCACGTATATATTACCTTCTGCTATTAAATACCAGAATGTGCTTATAACCAACATTAAAGGGTTAAAGGATGCCGGCCTGCCCGAAACGGCCTATGCCAACCAGAAGCAGGTTTTAACAAGAATATGTGAGCATATTGGTGTAATGAGCGACAGCGTGGAGAAAATGATTGAGGAGCGCAAAAAAGCCAATGAAATTGCCGACAGCAGAGAAAGGGCAGTTGCCTATTGCGACAATGTAGTAGGTCAATATTTTAATACCATCCGCTATCATGTAGATAAATTAGAACTGCTGGTAGATGATGCACACTGGCTGCTGCCTAAGTACAGGGAAATGCTGTTTTTGAGGTAATACATATCTGTTGCAGTTAAAATAGCTGCAAAACAATTGTTGATGCCCGGTGCCATTGGTGCCGGGTATTTTTTTATTTTTTGTGCATCGTCTTTTGCATAGCCCTGTGCCGTGGCCAGGGAAAACGTTGCTAAAAAGCAGCGTTACTTATCAAGCGTAAAAAAACCCGTTATACTGCCGCTGATGTTTTTACGTACAGCCGATAAATCGTAGCGCATATTCAGGTTAAATTTTATGGTGGCTTTAAGGCATTTGGTGTAGCCCGTATGCTCGTAAGGTGCTACATCGGTAATATCAATGGTATTAAGTAAGTTAAAGTCGGTAATCCATGATTTGCCGCTTTCATCAGTATATTTTATGATAAAATCCTGTTTATTGGCTGCACCATTTACAATAAATATTTTGGTAAGCAGCCATTGCTGCATGGTGGCAAACCTTGCATCAAAGTTGTTGGCAGGGTTCATATTGCCGAGTAAGGGCTGGTTACTGTCTAGCAATACTACACTCAGGCTGATATAATTAGCATTACCATTGTACGTACTGAATTCGCTGCTGGCAGCAAACACAACTGGCACTCCGCCACTATAGGCAAGGTTGGAGCTGGCATCAAAAAAAGCCCTGTCGCCATCTTTTACCTGCTTTTGGCTGTTGCCCGTAAAATTGCAGGTTTTATTACTATCAACAATGGTAATGCTCCAGGGTGGCAGTACCAGCTTATCTTTTTTGCAGGCAGTAAACAGGGCGGTAATGGCCAGCAGGCTGAGGAGTTTAATATGTTTCATAATAGATTGTATAAATTTTGCTTTACTAAATTACGTTTTATTAATGTTGTTTGTTATTATTTTTTACTCACCAATCTTTTACCAAACTGGTAGCTAAAATCTATGGTAAGCCCTTTGTTGTAAACCCTGCCCCAATCAGTATGTTTATTAGCCGTGGTAATAAAATGCTGGTAGCGCAGGTGCAGGCTAAAGTTGCGCTCAAAATTGTAATTGATGCCCAGCCTGCCCATTAAGCCCCCGGAACGGCTGTCTTTGTTTTTAAGATTTCTATAGCTAAGTACCCGCCCCCTTGGGTCATTGGTAACGGCAGTTTCTGTACTATAAGTTGGACTTAGATTAATTAAACCCCTGTCAATATCCTGAAACCAGAAAAATAGTCCTGCCTCAGCATTTAACTTATTCTTTATGTTTACTTCAACCGAGGGGCCTGTGTACAAATAATGGCTCCTGAAAGTGTATATTACTTTAACATTACCAGGTGGTAAAAAACCGTAGCTCCAGGGATATTCAGCAAAAATTGGATTCCCGTCTCTCATTTCTTTATTTCCA
>JANMDL010000536.1:0-3082 GCA_031376295.1 Chitinophagales bacterium | reverse complement strand
GGTAAGCAGCCAAAAGTCATCCCAAATGTCCTGCCGGGTAATGCATAATAATTGCAGGTTTATATGGGCAAAGATATTTGGGCGAAGTAACTACACGGCAAATATTATCTTCCCATGCCATTACCTGCTCCATAGCATTGTACTTTAGGGCAATGAACAAAATGAATAATAAAATATTTTTTTCCGTCCCGACGGGGTCTGCTTCATAGCGTGGATATGTGCGCCGGCACAATACCCCTGCGCAGAAAAAAATTACACAACAATATGGCTAATAACATTATATGTATATTTGATGGGCGGCAGGTTTTTTTACAAACTGACGTTCTGCGTCAGCCGGCATCAGCAATTAATATAAAAGATACTACCATGAACATGTTTGCAAAAAATGCGGCCAGATCAGTAGAAGAATATCTTTTGATGGTACCAGCCGACCGCAAGAAAGATATTGATTTTCTCCACGCTTTTATTCAAAAAGCAGTGCCAAAGCTAACACCTTATTATGCTTCTAATATGATTGGTTACGGTTCATTTTACTACCTTGATTCAAAAAAGCAAAAAAAAGATTGGCCCATCATTTCTTTGGCAAATCAAAAGGATTATATAACTATTTATGTATGTGCGCTTATAGAGGATAAGGCTGCCGTTGAAAAATATAAAAAGGAGCTTGGCAAACTTACGAAAGGGTTAAGTTGCATCAGATGTAAGAAAATTGAAGAAATTAATCTTGAAACGCTTAAAATAGTATTAAAGCTCGCTGAAAAGAAACCTGGCGTTGCAGGTGCCCGGTTAGTAGATAAATAATAATGCTCCCGTTCCGCCGGGGTATTTGCCCCACGTTACTAAGCAACTGCACTAAAATAGGAACAACAGGCACCAGGGCCGGAACCCTGTAAGTTTAATAAAAATATTAATCCCAAAAAAAGAGCCACCGCTTTTGGCAGATGGCTCTTTTAAAAATATCCTGAAAAATTATCAGTTACCGTTTAGTTTCAATTCAAAACCTGTACCCACGGTTACTGTTGCACCCGCCCTTACTGTAAGGGTTTTTATCTCTACATTAAGGTTTACCACGGGGTAGTTGGTAATACCATTTCTGATAATAACTTTTGAATTAACAGTAGGCACCCCGCCGCAGAACCAGTTGGCTGCATTGGTCCAGTCGGTACTTACAGCTCCCGTCCATTCAAAAGTATCAGCAGGAATAACATTTACCGTTGCAGTGGCTGTATTGATACAACCGGTTACAGTATTGGTAAAAGTAACTGTGTATGCACCTGAGTCAAGTGATGACACATTATTGCGTACCGGATTTTGCAGGTTGGAGGTAAACCCATTGGGCCCTGCCCATGTATAGCTTACTGCAATAGGGGTGAATGTGATGCACTGTCCGTTTGTGAGCGAAGCAGTATTGAATGAGTATTGCGTAGCATTGGTACTGTTGTACTGGATACCCACGGTACCAGAAACTGCATTGCTGAAAAGCACATTACCCAAATCAACATCAGCATACACAAAATGAATATACCCATTGGCTGTATCCATTTGTACCTGGAATTTTACAGTGCTGGTGGAATCTAAGTTGTGAGTAATATTGGTGTATTGTATAATAAATTTAGACCCCACCGTTTCCACTTTTACACTGGCAGGAGTAGCCGTTACAAACTCTAAATCCAGGTCATCCCACCAGGGCAGCAGCAGTATATTACCTGCGCTATTTGCAGTAGATGGCAATGCTGCATTGCCAAAAGAGATTTCCCCGCTTGTTGACCCGAGGGCTATACCACCATTCATACCCACACGGGCTGTTGTGTAGTTTACACCGTTAAAATTAAAGGTGGGAATACCGATATTATGCTCCGAGTCGTCTGAAATAGCACCTACACTTGTACCGGTGGCTTCAATATCAATAAATGCTTCCGCACCGGCTGGGTTCATGCTGTAAGCTATGCTTGCAGATGAAGTGAGGTTTACATTTGAGCCGATACAAACTGTAGCCGGTGTGGCCGTAGCAGTTGGCCCAAATGGCTTTGGATTGAGTGAAACCACCACCGCAAGCGATGTATCAAAGCAACCTGTTACGCCATCTGTAACCCTTACCCTGTAAGATGCAATTGTATCAGCAGCATACGTGGGGTTGGTAGCACCGCTTATGGCCACATTGTTTTTTAACCACGTAAAAGCAGGCGTAGCAGCATTGGTACCAGCAGCATTCAATGTTTGAGTAGTACCTGCACAAATAGTAACCGGACCCGCAGGTGTTAGAGGCACTGTTGGTTTTGCATTAACTGTTAATGTTACCGTATTGTTGCTGGTGGCATTGCTGCCGCAGGCTGGTGTAATCAAAACAGTATATACACCGGCATCACCGGCAACCACGCCATTAATATACAAACTATCGGTAGTGGCGCCGCCAATGGTACCGCCATTGCTGATAGGGTTACCATCTTTGCGCCACTGATAAGTTAAGGCTGGGCCGCTGGCCACTACTTTAAAAAATGCATTGTTACCAGTACATTTTACTGCAGATGAGGGCTGTGTATTGATGGTGGCATCAGATGTAGTGGTTACCGCAACATTGGCCGTTGCAGTACAACCACCAGTTGTAGTAACTAACACACTGTAAGCCTGTGCGGCAGTTACCGCAGTAGCCAAAGGATTTTGCAGGGCTTCCTGCCCGGCTATAAATGTTGACGGTGACCAGGCATAAGAAGCTACGATAGGAGGTGTTACATATCCTGGATTATATACACCTATTGTTTGTGGAGTTCCTGCACTGGAGCCAATCCAATCGGCTCCGGTATTGTTGTCTGCCGCCGCGGTACGTGTTGTACCTGCCAATCCACTTGCACTTGGAGCAAATCCTGCCCAGTCGGCCGCCACAACACCAGTTCCGGCATTAAATACATAACCCGAGCCACAGCCAACAGCATCCACCACCGTTGCGCCATTTTTCAGCACAATACCAACCAAACTGCTTGAGAGCCAGAAATCGGTTGTACCCACGGCATTAAAATAACGGTTAGGAATATCATTTGTGCCAGTTCCCAGGCAAATAACTGCTACACTATTGCCCGGAATAATT
>JANMDL010000535.1:0-2043 GCA_031376295.1 Chitinophagales bacterium | reverse complement strand
GGTAAGCAGCCAAAAGTCATCCCAAATGTCCTGCCGGGTAATGCATAATAATTGCAGGTTTATATGGGCAAAGATATTTGGGCGAAGTAACTACACGGCAAATATTATCTTCCCATGCCATTACCTGCTCCATAGCATTGTCCTTTAGGGCAATGAACAAAATGAATAATAAAAATTCTTTTCCGTCCCGACGGGGTCGTAGCGTGGATATGTGCGCAGGCATGAGACCCTGGCGCATAAAACAACCCGGCCAAAGGCAGACAGTACGCCATTGTTGTGTTATACCAATTATACTTATTATTTAGTCAAATCATTTCTGGTACTGACGCTGCGGTCAGCATCCGGGATATAATGTCAGAAGTTTCATCCTGACCAAGACCGCAAGTTCTTGATCCCGGCCGAAGCGTCGGGGCATCTTGACCGATCTGCTTTGGGTTAACTGTTATTCGATTGGACTAATTAATAAGCAGCATCAGTATTAGTGCTGATGGCCCCGCAGCCGGGCTATTACCAACAATTGGAGTGTAATACAGTAGGAACATATTGTGTATATTTGATGGGCAGGGATTTTCACAAACTGCGTAAACGGCTATGTTCAAAGAAGCAGAACAGGACAAGGCTGATAAGCGGTAAGATGCAGGTGAAGGGGATTAAAAAAAATGAAAAAGTAGTAATTTAGCAATAAATGGAAAAAAAGAAAACAGCTACCGAAGGTTTCAGTGAAATACTGCTTTACACTACCCCTGGTGGTAAAGTAAAGGTGGAAATTTATTTGCAGAACGAAACGATATGGCTTACACAACAAAAAATAGCCGATTTATTTGGTGTAGACAGAACTGTGGTAACTAAGCACCTTGCAAACATTTATGCAGAAAATGAATTGAGTAAAGAAGCAACTTGTGCAAAAATTGCACAAGTTCAAACAGAAGGGCAAAGAACGGTAAGCAGGCAAATAGAATTCTATAACCTTGATGCAATTATATCTGTCGGCTATCGTGTAAGCAGCACCCAGGCCACAGCATTTCGTATTTGGGCTACCGACAGGTTAAAGGAATACATCATTAAGGGGTTTACAATGGATGATGAGCGCTTAAAAAACCCCGCTAATATTTTTGGTAAAGATTATTTTGAAGAACAGCTTGCACGCATAAGAGATATACGCAGCAGCGAAAGAAGGTTTTACCAGAAGATAACCGATATTTATACCCAATGCAGTGCCGATTATAATGGAGATACAAAAAGCACTAAAGATTTTTTTGCTACCGTACAAAACAAATTGCATTGGGCCATTACCGGGCAAACCGCTGCAGAACTGATAGCAGAAAGGGTGGACAGTGCAAAAGAAAACATGGGCTTAACCACCTGGAAAAATGGGCCAAAAGGGAGCATCCGTAAAACCGATGTAAGTATTGCTAAAAATTATTTGAGCGAAAAAGAACTAAACGATTTAAACCGGATAGTTACCATGTACTTAGACTATGCAGAAAGCCAGGCAACAAAAGGCGTAGTAATGTACATGAAAGATTGGATTGGAAAATTAGATGCATTTTTGCAGTTTAACGAAAGGGCTGTTTTAAAAACCCCGGGCAAAGTATCGCATGAAGTGGCTTTGGCATTGGCCGAAAGCGAATTTGAAAAGTATAGTATTGCGCAGGATAAATTAATAGAAAGTGACTTTGATAAAGCTGTAAAAAAACTAGCGTTACCTGTTAAACCAAAGGTAGATTCCAAAAAGAAAAAATAGTAATGGCAATCCTCCCCGTTCTCAGTAGAATCCTGAAAGAAAAAAGCGCCGCTGTCCGGATGTCTGTGACTCCGGACAAACAAAACATAATCAATACCTCACATGGTACAAGGTTATGTTCAAACTAAAACCTCACCCCATTTTCGTCCCGACTGTGTTTTCTGCCCTTGTTGGTGTTCGTGCCGCAGCCCATGCAGCCAGGCTATCACCAACAACTGTTTGAGAGTACACCCTTAGGTCATCTTCCTCCAATAAATCGTTGTTGGTCAAAAAGACACAACAACGGCAGAGATAAAGCC
>JANMDL010000531.1:0-5992 GCA_031376295.1 Chitinophagales bacterium | reverse complement strand
TTATGAGGCGCAAAGGTAAGGAAATTGAGGCAGAACTGCTCCTTTTAATAAGCAGTTTTATAAAGCAGAAGCAGAAAATGCCTGTTAGCCTGGATAATATGCTTATTTTAGCCCTATCCAGCCCCCCAAAGCTCAATGTCAGGACGGAAACGCATTTGCAAGTGATTATTATTATAAAAGAAAGATACCCGGAAAAGAGCCTATTTGCAGCGTCTATTGTATTTTTTAATTACTTTTTTAAAACTGTAATCTCTGTAATCAACAACTTCAAAATCACCTGCAGTCAGCTTTGTACAATCTGCCATAAGCCCCTTAAGCTGATCAATATAGATCCGATGAATAGTAAGATTTGGGCTTCCCCAGGTAACCACTTCGCCCATTTTTGCATAATACACTGCATAACGGATGAGTAATTGTGCAGGCCGGCTGTCCTGTGGTTTTTTTACAAAATAATATTTCACCCTCCGCTTATCAGTTGCACTGTACAACTTCATTTTTGGTGTACTGTACAATTCATTCAGTAACAGGGTCGTATCATATTCCGATCTGTTTTTTGATACCGGATCAAAGATTTCATCGGGGTTATCGGAAAAGGTTTCAAGTTTTAAAAAAAGAACAGTTTGATTGTCTTTATTATTAAAAACCGACTGCACTTCCCTTGAATCTACCAGCCGGGTTACGCTGCCAGCATTTTTAACCGAGAAGTAATTTCCTTTTAACGTATAATCACAAAAAACAGTATCCCCGTTGTTCATTATCAAACCTTCGGCCTTTTGTGCAGCAGCATTTTTAAATAGTATGGTACAGCAAATTGCAGTAATTACTTTAAAGGATGATAAGTACAATTTCCCTGGTACCATAGCTGAAGATTTATTTAAAAAAACTCAATAATCCCTGTTTTCTGTTTGCCGGATACCTGGCAAAAATGGCCATTTCCAGTTCCTCTATTACCAATGCCAGAACTATTTTTTATTGGCCATCCTGCTCCGCATAAAAAGCTGGTTAATGCTCTTGTTTTCATAAGCATTACGTAAGGCAACAGCAAAAAGTTCATCAACTGACAATACTTTTATTTTGTTTCCCTGCTTTTTTAAAGGAATAGTATCACAAACAACTAATTCTTCCAGCACACTATTCTCAATATTTTCATATGCCTTACCGCTAAGTACCGGGTGTGTGCAAAGTGCCCTTACACTGCGGGCTCCCTTATCTTTAAGCAGTCCTGCGCTTTTGGCCAGCGTGCCGCCCGTGTCGCATATATCATCTATCAGTACTATATCCCTGTCCTGCACATCACCAATAACTACCATACTGGCAATTTCGTTGGCTCTTTTGCGGTGTTTATCGCAAATCACCATTTCACATTCAAAATAAGTGGCTACTTCACGTATGCGGTTGGCGCTGCCTACATCAGGTGCGGCAAATGTAAGGTTGGCTAATTTCAGGTTTTCGATATAGGGGATAAAAATAGCAGAAGAATCGAGGTGATCTACCGGAATATCAAAATACCCCTGTATCTGCGGGGCATGCAGGTCCATGGTAATCACCCTGTCGGCACCTGCTGCCGTAAGCATATTGGCCACCAGTTTGGATCCGATTGCCACACGGGGCCTGTCTTTCCTGTCCTGCCTGGCAAAACCATAATAGGGCATTACCGCTATCACTTTATAGGCTGATGCCCTTTTTGCAGCATCAATCATCAGCAGCAGTTCCATCAGGTTATCTGCTGGTGCAAAGGTGCTTTGTATTAAAAACACAAATTTTCCCCGGATGCTTTCCAGGAACTCAACGTATATTTCTCCATCGCTGAAACGCTGTATATTAACATTGCCCAGGGGTTCTCCAAATTTATCGGCTATACGTTCAGCTAAGTACTGAGAGCCTGTACCGGAGAATATCTTTGCGGTTAATGACATGATAAATTAAGTTGAAATGAATATATTTGTTGCGAAATTATCACTTAACTTTTGATGAATACGTTTAAAACATGAAAACTTTCAACAAGCCATCCACATCTATCAAAAACTGGGCTTTTGACGACCGCCCCCGTGAAAAACTGATTAGTAAGGGGGCTGCAACATTAAGTAATACTGAATTACTGGCAATATTGATTAATAATGGCCATAAAGAAAGGTCGGCTGTGGAGCTGGCAAGAGAAGTGCTGCAACTGGGACAAAACAGCCTTGCCGAACTGGGTAAGCTGAGTGCTAAAGAAATGCAGCAGGTAAAAGGCATTGGTGCAGCAAAGGCAATTACTATTGCAGCGGCGCTTGAATTGGGCAGGCGCAGGCAGTTAGCAGAGCCTTTGCATAAGATGGTGGTGCGTACCAGTGGCGATATAGCAAAATACCTGCGTGATATGCTGAAGGATTACCCTTACGAGGTTTTTGCCATCTTATACCTTAACAGGGCCAACCGGGTAAACCATTTTGAAATTGTAAGCAAGGGCGGTATCAATGGCACTATTGCCGACCCACGGATTATTTTAAAGAAGGCACTTGAAGAAGATGCCACTGCCATTGTACTCTGCCACAACCACCCATCGGGCAACCTGAAGCCCAGCAAGGCCGATGAGGCACTTACCCTTAAAATAAAGCAGGCTGCCAGTTATTTTGACATACTGGTTACCGATCATATTATTGTAAGCGAAGATGGCTATTACAGTTTTGCCGATGGTGGCTTGCTGTAGCCCACTTATGCCTGTGCTGCCGGCCCGCCAAAAGTAAAGGGCATTTCAACCGTTTCCATATCCTGAATAGTGCCATTGGCAGCTTCAAACTTTTTCACATTCTCCACCATGGCCTTCATAAATCTTTTGGCATGAAAAGGGGTGAGGATGATCCTGCTTTTTACTTTGCTCTTGGGTGTGCCAGGCATTACGTTTACAAAATCCACCACAAACTCGGCATGGCTATGGGTAATAATGGCCAGGTTGGCATAAGCGCCTTCTGATACTTCTTCGGATATTTCAATATTTAGCTGCTGCTGTTCTGTGGGATTGCTCATTGCCTGAAATTTTTACAAAGATAAAAAGAAAGGGCTTCCGATTGGTAGCCCTTGTGAATAAAGTTGCTCATTACAGTTTATCGTGGTCCGATATAAGTAAGTGTATCAGTAAATATTCTGCCACTGTAGCCATACTGTGTGTAAATAGTCTTTGTGGCCGGGTCGTACCGGTGGGTTATACCCGGAAGTTAATGCATACACTACAGCGCCCGGGGTTGTTGAATAAAAGTTGGTTATACTATTTACTGCATTTGTTACCATATTAAGCGCATACACAGGTGCCTGGCTAGTAAAATAGGTTTGCAGCCCATTATAAGCAATCGGATGTGCAAAGTCACCTGCTGAACTCCAGTACATTGCATTGGTAAATTGCCCCGTTGTACGCAGTTCAATTTCATTTGAAAGTATAGGTTCAAAAACAACAGTGGCTGTCGCATGACTAAAAGAGCCTCTCAGCCTGTACAGGCCATCGTAGGGATTTATAGGTGCCGCGGGTGCATCGGTTTCTGTTGATTTACTGCAGGAATTATATAGTAAGGTAACCAGCAGCAAGGCTACGCCTGTTTTTAAATCTTTTAAACAATTCATGTTTGCTGCAATGCTATGTTTTAAAAATTAAAGGGCTCCCGTTACCGGAGGCCCTTTAAAAAATCTTAATCTATTTTTTACTTAGCGTGGGCCAAGATATTTGATAGTATCGGTAAACGACCTGCCACTGTAACCATAAGAAACATAAATGGTTTTAGTGCTTACATCATACCGCTGGCTATACCCCGGATTGAAAGCATACACAACTGCACCTCCTACACCTATATTTGCATAGTAGTTGGACAAACCAAGAACAGGCAATGCAGGATTGAAATCATACACTGGGGATTGGTTCAGGAAATACGTAAGCGCACCGCCATTGGTGATAGGATGTGCAAATGTACCTGCTGCCCTCCAGTACATGATATTGGTATATTTACCGGTTGTTTGCAGCTCAATATCATTCACTGTAAAGCCGCCAATCAATGCAGCATTTGTTGGGTGAAAGAAATAACCTTTAAGCTGGTATAAACCATCATAGTCATTCTTTACACCTACTTCCACCACAATTGTTTTGGCATTGTTTGATACCTTACCACCTGCATCAGCCGTAGAAATGGTAAAACCAAAAGCATACGACTTGTTCAGGTCAATTGTAAGGGCATTGGGTATGGTAAACTTCAGCCATTTTGCAAATTCGCCGGGGTTCATGGTAATGGTATAATCAGTACCAACCTTTGGATTAGAGGGGTCAACAGTAAATTGAGCTGCAGGAATAGGTATAAAAGTAGTACCATTTGCAGCATTGTAATCAGACACAGCACCCGGGTCATCTTTTACAATAACTTTCATGGTTTTGCCCAACTCAGTTTCATTAGGTATATCCCTGCGGATGTCAACCATGTTAAGTACCTGAGAAGTGCTAACCAGGTCAATGTTAACCACACGCTTATCTACTTCCATTATTTTAACAATGGTTTGCCCTGCATCACCCAGCGGTGCTGGTTCATCTACCTTATCGCAGGAACTGAAAAGCAGAACACCTGCTGTGATTGCAGCGAGTGATTTTGAAAAATTAAAATATTTCATGTTCAGAATGATTTAGTTGTTATTATTAAAATAGGTGAAACCGCCTGCTGGTGGTTTCACCTGTATTATATTACATTATGGCTTATCCCACCAAATTCTTGCATCCTGTGTATTACCACCACTTAATCTTGCGATTGCAATAGCAAGTTGTGCAGGATTCAGTGCATTTTCAGTTTGTCCGTAGGTATATCTTCTTGGAATTTGCTTACTGGCGTTAATAGCCCGTGTAGTACCAAAAAGTTTAGGGAAACCTGTTCTCCTCCATTCGGCCCATCCTTCAAAACCATTAGGATAAGATGCGATATAGCGTTGCAGTGCAATACGCTCTAATTTGCTGGTTGTAGTTGCATTCTGACCTGCTACTATAGAACCAAAAGAATTCTGTCCTGCAGCAGCTGAACCTGTACCGGTTGTATAGTTTGCAGCAGCACCTGCGCCATAATAGGCAGCAGCCGAGCCAACGCCCCATTGTGCATAAGACTGGTCAATGGCAGCTTTGTAAGCTATTTCAGCTTCTGCTGTTCCCTGTGCTGCTATCCAGCCTCTTTCGAGCCCTTCGGCTTTTGCCAGTAATACAGCGGCCGCACTTACCATTACAACATCATCATTAACATCATCCCTGTATGAACCTTTCAGTATTTTATCACTAGAGGCAATGGTAATCGCTTCATCCCTCGTTAATCCATAAGGGAAGCCTGTGTTAGTTGTCGAAAACTCCGTCCTGCGTGCATCTGACATTGTAGACAGTACATCTGTAATTGTTTTGCTGATGGCAAAATCATTACGGCCGTCGTACAGGTTGTACCAGGGAGAATGATAGGCACCACCTGGATATACCAAAGTGAAATTGTCTGCATTACTGCTGATAGTACCAGCTGCATCTGCTGCTGCTGCTGCAAACTCAGTTGCTGCAAGGGCACCTGCGGCAGGATACACTTTACTCATACGCAGCGCAATCATCATGCGCAATGAGTTAGCCAGTTTTTTCCACTTGCCGATATTACCACCATAAATAACATCGCCTTTTATTGGGGCGCCATTGTCAAATCCGGCAACTGCATCTTTTAAATCCTTCAGCATACCCTTGTAAATATCTTCCTGTGTATCGTACTTAGGATAGATGTTGGCTCCACCCTGCAATGCGTCACTGTACGGTATATCACCCCACTTATCCGTAGTAACGGAATAAATATATGATTTCAGAATTTTTGCAATTGCCATCTGGTCTTTGTTAGAACCGGATACAGCTACTGCGGCGGCATTGGTTGTATTCTGATTGATGATATTCTGACAATCGAACAGGGATGTGTTGTACACACCATAGTTCAATTCCGGAGCCTGGTACAAAGACACTTCTGTGTACTGGGTT
>JANMDL010000519.1:0-6527 GCA_031376295.1 Chitinophagales bacterium | reverse complement strand
CCACCTTTGGAACAAATCGGCTACTGGCAATGGCGTGTGCCGTTTGGGTTTCAATATTAATTCAAATTGTATGCTTTGTAGCCGTAATGCCGGAAGTAATAGCGGAAGGGCGAACGTTTCAATAGTAATTCAAAATGACTTCTTTGTAACACAATAAAGCTTTTCAGCGTGTTTGTAATCTTTATCTGTTTCAATAGTAATTCAATCCCAACTTTAGGGCCGGGACAAGATATGACATCTTTTGAACTGCAGGAAAGCAACCAGCATGGATTAACTATTTGACGTTTCAATAGTAATTCAACCCCGTATTAGGGCAGGGCAGGCTTTGCCCGGTTGGGAACAGGAAATCTGAATTTATTTTTTTATCAGCGCATCCGTAAGCTTTTCGTTTTGCACCCTCATGTGTTCTATTTGCTTTTTCAACTCTTCAATGGCTACTTTATACCCTTCATCAGGGCTTACTGTTTGATGTTCTATGAAATTGCCATTTGCTGTTTCATTGTTATACTGATTGATAACTTTTTGCAAGTCCATATCAATAAACTTAGAAACGCTCACTTCCAGTACATCTCCCAGCTTTATAAGTTCGGTTAACGAAAAATCGGTATCGCCGTTTTCCTTGCGGGTGTAAGTGCTTTGGTTAATACCCATTTGCTGGGCAATATACTCCGCTGTAAGGTTTTTGCTTTCCCTGATTGTTTTAATATTACTGATGATTTTTTCTTTTATCATGGCATAAAGTTAATGAATAATGTACCCGGTGCATCCATCATGCAGTTTCAAATATACAAAAAACAACGAAAACCCGGATTTTCGGTGTTCAAAAAAAAACTACACTTATGCCAGAAGAACAAAAAACAGATGAGGAAATGAAAATGGAAGATGCTGTATATAACCAGTCGGCACTGCTGCAGGACTTATTTAAAAAAATACGGGAGCAGGATGCCATGATTGCCCTGCAAACGGAAAACATTGCCCTGCTAAAGCGGCAACTGGCCCTGCAGGATACCATTTTTAGCAAGCAGTACGAATTTGTGTGCCAGTTGCAGCAGCAGATGAATATGGCAGGGCAGGCGGCTGCAGCACTGCCGGGGTAGCTGTTTTGCAGGCTTACCTTTTATTATAACCGGCCCTGCCGTGCATACCCTGCTTGCACGGCGGGTTGCCTGCCCCGGTGGCTTCCTCCGGTGGGTTTCCCCCGGTCTGACGGACCTGCGGCCACGTCTGACCGGGGGCCAATATGTCAAAGAACTGCGGCGGTATGCTGCAGGGCAATAATGTGGGCAGCAGTGGATTTGAGTGGCAGCACTTTGCCAAAACCCCATGCGGCACCATTGCCCAGTGCCATACAAGGCGGCAGGGCCATATTGGCAGCAAAGGTACAATTGAACACAAACATGCGGCGCCCATTATGCTCCGCCCCGTCGTGTGTAATAGCGGTTATTTCTGTAATAAATACCTGTAGTTTTTTTTCGGGTATGGGATTACCGGCCGCCTCATACCAGCCACGTATATTTTTCTTCAAAATTCCATTAAGCAGCTGCACCCTTGCCGTAAAGCGCAGGTCGTTTTTGTAGCTGGTATAGTTATCAGGGTTAAGTGCCAGCCATTTGTGCAATGCATAATCTACCCATATTTTTTGCGGCTGCACCGGCAACTGCTGCTGCTCAAGTGTGAAACCCATGGTATCAAAGTGCCGGTTGTAAATGCGCAACTGCGAGGGCATACAGGCAGCCAGCAGGGCTATTGCTTTTGCACCAGCCCCGGCTGCTGAAAGACATGGAAAGCCCCTGCCATTTACCCCTTGCCGCTGCAATTGATAAGCCACCAGCGGCTGCCTTATCAACTGGCGATTTTCCTCTGCTTCATCATGATTGTGAAACAGATCGGTCGCTATACCTGCCCGTACAAATACTTCTTTCAGCACTGTTACAGCGTGCAAAATGGCGCCCCTGAACCCTACCAGTTCGCATTGGCTTATACTGAAGGGAAAAACGAGTTGGCAGGTGCTCACCTGTATGCTGGCGGAGGGCCTGCGGGTGGGCCTGCTTTTGGCGGAGATTTTTGTTGACTTTTTTTGGGTTGGTTTTGTTAATGTGGCCATGTTGTTTAGTTTTTAATTAACTGTTGTATTTGTTTATAAACCTTCAAGTATCTGCTGCCACAGTTCTTTAAAGTTTTGTGTATCGGGATTTATTATCTCTAAGTCTTTATTGCCATCCTGCTGCTGGTATACTGCCCTGCGTTTTCCTTTATATGCCAGCAAAATCATTACCACAGACGATATTACGGTTCCACCAGTAATATCAAACAGCAGCTTTTCATCGGGGTATTGCTTATTGTTTAAAACACCAGCTAACTTATTTTCAAGGTCTCTTTTATAATCAACCAGGTTGTTGGGGTTAATTACTTTTAAAATGATAAGGTTTACATGCTGCAAGCCCTGTTGTTGCAGCATCAGCCGGTACAGTTCTAATTCCCTGTATCCATCAGTCTGCAACCCTTCAAATGCGGCTGCTGTGCCTTCGCTTGCAAGCAGGTACATGGTGTGTATGCTGCTATTGCCTTTTAATACATTTACGGATGGCTGCCAGTTCCAGGGTAACTTACCCGTGCCGATAAACTCCTGTATGGTGGCTTTTTCATTTTTACTCAGACTGCTTATCAGTACTTCGGGTGATACTTCCTCTTCTTCTCTTTCTCTTGGGTAAAAAAGCGGCATTATAAAAAAGGGAATACAAAAAATGCTCAGTACAAATAATGCTTCGTACAAACTGCCATTGTTATCGGTATAATTGGTAATACAGGTGCCCAACCAGCCGATGTGGAGTGCTGTAAATAGTATCAGCAGAAGCCCCAGTATACCGGCTAATCCAGCCTTGAAAGCATTGAGAATAGTTACAAAAAGCAGATACTGCTTATCAACGCACCAAACCACCGATAAAAAAAAGACAGCAATAAGCGCACTGACCACCGCAAAGGGCATCATATCAGCCTTGTAGGTACGCATCAGCCAAACCTCTGTGGCAAAGCATGCAATTATCAGGAAAATGACTGCAATTTTTGATATTGGCTTCATGCTGTTGTATTTTTTAACTTAGTTCCACCCAGCCAAAAGGCATTTGTGTGCCAGCGCAAAATATCCGGGTAACCGGGTAAACAGTCCTGTCCACCTCATTAAACTTTGCCAGGTAATCAAGATACAGGCACCAGTCGGGATGGTTGTCGTTGTTGCCGGTATATTTGTACAGGGCATTGCCAATTGTTTGGTACAGTTGCATTTTACCTGCACCAAGGCGGAGGAAACTGGTTGATTGATCAGCATTTTCCACCTGCTGTTTCAGGCTGCTTACAAAAGTGTCGTATGGCTTTACGGCTTTTTGCTGTATGGCTTCGGGTATCATGCTCAGCAGCATCCATTCATGTTCAAGATTATCTAAGCTGTACTGGTATAAAATATTAAAAAGCCGGGCTTTGCTGTTAACAGCTTCCAGCACAGGATGGTATTGCTGCGCCCTGTAAAAATCAATGCTGATGGTGGTGGTAAAATCTGTGCCGGGGCTGATGGACTCTTTTATATTGTATTTGCTGCTTTCGCCCGTTACAAGATTAATGCGTTCGGCCTGGTAGGCAGCCCTTTGCGCAAAAGCGCAGGTGCCGGTATCAATAAGCCGGAAGCAGGACATGGGCAGCCGCTCTTTTTGTTTAATACTGCCAAAAAATATGTCTTCAACCAGCAGGCCAAATTTCTTTTCAATTTCCGTAATTTTTTTGGAGGTGCTGTAGTCACTCCGCCGGGTAAATTCCTGCAGCGACTGTATAAATGATTTGAGGGCATTTTTACTATCGGCACTTCCTGAGCAAAGCCAGTTATGCAGCAGGGCCGAGCGTATGGCACCTTTGATGCTGCTGGCAGGTATGTAAACCCCGCCATCTGTGGTGATGCATCGGTCGATAAGTATGGGGTTTTCAATGCCATGGCCGGGCAGTATTTCGCCGGTCATAAAATCATTTATATCGCTGCTCATATTGTGTTGTACAAAGCGGGAAAGCACCAGTTCCTTACTGTCTTTTTCAGTAGCTATCACTGTTTTTACATATGGGTCTATCTGCTGCTTTTCATATAACTCACCGGCCAGCATATCAGCATTGATGAGGCATACATCCTTTTTGCCATTGAGCACATAATCGGCATAGGGCGACAGCGTATCACCATTGCCAATGTGTACCGGGGTGAGTAGTTTTATTTTTACCGGGAATGAAATTCCCAAAGTTGATTGAAGGCTCATATTATGGTATCCAGTTTTGGTGAACAGGTAGTGTGAAGGCGGTGCCGTTGCGCAGAAAGGGGCCTGCATTTTTGTCGTCGGGTTTTACCGAAGCAAGCATACCGGTAGCACTATTGCTGATGATGGCACCTTCCTGCACCATGCGTACAGTTTTTAGCCATTGGCGGCCCTGTGCCCCCAACCTGCGCCCACCTCTCAGGATGGGTTTGCCCAGGTAAATATCAGTTGGTTGCTTTGGGTTAAACAGGCCGATGCTGCAGGCCATGGTGGGGTGGGGGCTGCTAACCTCCATTGTCCAGTTATCTATCGTGCTGATATTTTCAAAATGGCCGATGGTGCTGCGTTCGGCACCAATACCATTGTATTGCAGCAAGTTAATGGCCAGGTCAACCTTTTGTTTTGTTTCGGCGGGCATATCTCCATTGGTTTGCAGCAGAAAATAATAATGCACCTGCAATCCTTCCATGTACTTTGCATTATTGGCAATTTCGGTAACTGAAAATTGGTAAATCCTGCTGTCGGGCAGGGCGTTCCTTACTTCCACTTTGGGCAGGGTTTCAGTGCTGCAAATTTTTAATTTTTCTGCCAGCTCCTGCCGCTTTCCGGCTGGTATATTTTCAAGCGGTTTTACTTCACTTGCCAGCAGGGCAAAGCGCTTGTCAATTACAATGATATCCTGTTGTGCGGTAATGCTGCCGGGGTTTACAAGCTGCTGCCAGATGCCTGCTGAGATATAACTGATTTTGCGGAAACGCTTGTAATCAGCACCGCCCTCGGGCTGAAACAGGTTGAAGCTGATGGGCTTGGGCAGGAACCATGTAAATGCCCCAGTGGGCGACTCAAGACAATGATAGCCGGAGGAAATGGACAATTGCCCGCTGCTGAACAATGCCACCAGTTCATCAGCATTGCCAATGCTGTCGTTCCAATTATTAGCTAATGCGGCAAACAGCGTATCGGAGTGAATGATTTCACCCGTATCAGCAAGTGCGGTATCCGAATCCCTGTCGGGTGCATATTTACCCAGGTGAAAACGGCTGCCGGGTTTACAGTGCAGTACAATAGCTTTCATCAGACGGTGGTTTGTAACATGAATTGTTCTAAATGAGCGGCGCCATCTATCGTGTCAAGTGGCTGTATGCCGGTTTCGGCATTGATACTTTTACCGCTGATATTATTGATGATGATGGTAACTTTGCCGCTGCCCCTGCTGCCATGCCCGCCCAGGTAGTCTAATTGCATCAGTTCAAAACTATCAGCAATCATTTTTAAAAACTTAGCGGGTTCATCGCCTTCGTATATATCCAGCAGCAGGCTAAAATTAAATTTGGTGCCTGCGGGTACCCTTTCTATCTGCCGTGGATGCTCCGCCTTGCCGCTGCTTCGGTCTATCCTGTTTTCTGTTTTAATTTCACTGTATTCAAAATCCCTTTTGCCCGGATCGGGAAAATCATTCATAAATGATTGCTTATCTATCGGCGAATCCCTTACAATCAGCCGGGTATAGTTACCCCCTTCTTTGCCACCACTGCTGCCAAATAACTGCTGCACTTCTTTTTTGTCGTCATCAGCCTTTAACACTCCATGCAACTTTGCTCCTATAAGGGTACGCATTTTACCCTTGAGTGAACTGCCGGGTATATATGGTTCGCCGGAAGCCGATTTGATAATGTTGATATCAACCCCACCAATTTCGAGTGATGATTTGTTGCCGCCTATACGCAGGCCGGTATCAGCTTTTATAATGCCTTCGATAAATATTTTTTGTATCAGTTTCATAATTGAATGATTTAGTTTTTAGAATGAAATTTGTGATAGGCTACAATACTTTCCATAATGTAACGCAAGCCCGCTATTTTCTCCTTTACAATGCTGGTGTTGGGTTCGTCGGTAAAACTGATAATGAGCTGGTCCAGCACCTGAACTATGACTTTGCCGTCATCATTGGTTTGCCTTGCGCCGATATATGCCAGCCGGGGGCGAAGCATGTTCAACTTTTTGAGGCTTTCGTTATTCATATTATCAGGGTCAATTTCGTTGATAAGGCTGAAAATATTGCGTACCTGGTGGGCGGTTACCGTTTTATTTTTCAACAGCATATCGTTGATGGTGCTTATCCCGTTTTTTATTTCTGCTGCGCTGGCCATTTCAAGCGAAAGCATGGCCTTGATTGGCGGGATGAATTTTTCCGCTTTTTCAGCAATAGACTCCCTTGGCTGGAAGCTGCGGCGGTCGCCC
>JANMDL010000490.1:0-6689 GCA_031376295.1 Chitinophagales bacterium | reverse complement strand
CGACCTCGGACGCGCCGGCATCACCTTCATCAACCGCCAGCGCGGCTCCGGCACACGGATCGAAATCGAGCAGTTGCTTGCCGCCCAGGATATCGACTCGTCCCATATCATGGGCTTCGCCAATGAGGAATCCACCCACCTCGCGGTGGCCGCCGCGGTGGCTGCAGGCGCGGCCGACGCCGGCATCGGCATCGAGGCGGCGGCCTTGCACTATGGCCTGGACTTCGTACCGATCATGAACGAGCGCTATTACCTGGCGTGCCTGAAGGAGACCCTCGACCATCCGGCAGTAGCAACCCTGCTGCAGGTGCTGGCAGGTGCGGTAATGCTTTCGGAAGGAACCATAGCCTGTACCAATCAAACTGTTACCATTGCCCCTGAAAAAATACACAGCCAGGTTTCGATAGCTGCACCCTATTTAGAACTGATAGAAGAAATGACTGCTGTTGAAATGCTGCAGTTTCACACAAAATTTAAAGCCCTTACGCTTGACAATACTTCATTACTCAGCCTTGTTGGGCTTGAAAAAGCAGCTCAAAAGCAAATACGCTATTACAGCAGCGGTATGAAGCAGCGACTCAAACTTGGCCTTGCCATTTTCAGCAATACACCCATCCTGTTTTTAGATGAACCCTGCACCAACCTGGATGCAGAAGGCATAGCCCTTTATCAGCAGCTAATTAGTGATTACTGCAAGCAAAAACTAATTATTGTAAGCAGCAACGATAAGCAGGAGTATGGTTTTTGTAATGAGGAGTTAAAAATAACGGATTACAAAGTTGTTTGACAAAACACCGGCAATTATAAAATTTGTTTCTGACGTACACACAGTTTTTTGTACATACTATTACAATTTAGCTTCAGTGCGTTTTACATCAAAAAACCATTGGTGCTTTTGAGTGCAGGCGGAATACCGTCATCGTCAATCATCTGTCGCAAATCAATTTCAATACTTCTGGAAATGGAGGTAATCGGGATATCATTATAGGAGCCTTCAAATGGATTTTCGGAATAATCCCCGATTTTTTCCATTAAAAAAAACACCCAGATAATCAGTGCTGAAAAGGGGATGGCTGCCCACTGCATGTGTGCATTTTCTTTATCAAAAATATCAAGTAACCCAAAGGGTATCAGTGCAGCAAAAATCAGCGTTTGCCATAATGCAGCAGATGCATATTGCCTTGGAAAAGGAAAATTCTTGATTCTTTCACTCCTTCCCTGGTCATCATAAAACATGCCGATAAGCTTATGCAATTCCATATGCCGGAAGTCATCAAAATATCCTTTGTCTCTTAACTCCTGCAGTTCCCTGCTTTGATTTTTCAGTATCTGGGCAGCAATATTGCTTTTTTTTAAATATTCCTCTCCCTCGGCTGCATCAACAAACTGGCAGAGTTCTTTATCCAGGTTTTCAAAATATTTTTCATTTGTTTCAGGATAGTATTGCCCTGCAATCCTTTCTTCTGTATGTTCCCATTCCCTGGCAAGCCGCAACTGAAAGCGAAGCGCAGTTAACCAGGCAATGTGCCGGTATATCAATCTTTTCTTTACAGCAAGGCTGTCTGCTCCCTCAACAAAAGCAACAAGGGCTGCACCAAAAGTGCGGCTGTTGTTTACAATACCACCCCATATTTTCCGGGCCTCCCAGGTTCTGTCGTAACTCGCATTATTTTTAAAGCCAAGATAAAATGCTACTGCAATACCCAGCACACTAACCGGTTGCCAGGGTATGGAAATATCAATATTGAAATGTTTATCCAGCAAGTAAACCAGCGTTCCCACCAGGGCAGCATAAATGAATCCGATAATAAAAGGTTTCTTTGACCAGTTAACAGTCATCCAGAATCCATAATTACGTTTAGTGTACATATTTTATAGCGGGTATTTGGTCAGGTAATTGATGCGTTCATTGGTTTGCAGGTCAATCACATCAAACCGCTTACTGGCTGTAAATGATCCCATATCCGAATCACTGTTGATGAGCACAGCGCCAACAAGGATAACATACTTACAATTGTATTTTGTTTTTTCTACCAGTTCGTTGATGCGTTTGTCTATGGCTTCATAAATCACTTCGGTTGCTTCAAATAAGTGGTTGGAGGCATTGAGAATTCTATCCTTCTGGTTGTACAGTATCTGCTCAATCGTATTCATCTGGTAATCCAGCTCAGTAACAGTACCTGCTGCAATCTGGTTATTAAGCAATTTACTCAATGCCCCTTTTGCGGCACCACAGCAACCCGTATTCCTGCTTTGGCCAAAACGGTGAATTTCTCCAATAGCTCCATTTTTTGAAATACCGATATGCGGGCCGTAATAAATAAACACAGCTCCATCATCGGGAACATGGCTGGCAAATGCTCCCATGCCCGTTAAGCCGGTGAAGGGAAACCCATCAAGTCCGCCCATTTTGAAAGGCCCTAAAAATTCGTGTGCCCTGGCGGGGTACTGGATACTGTTTACATCATCACTGCAAATACTATCTGCCAGCATTATTTGCGAGGGTTCCAAATCCAACTGCTCCTCCACAAAATCAATAAGTTTATTTACGCTGTCAATAGTGGTAATGGCTGTTGGGTAATATTGCCGGATGATTGCCAGTTTCTCTCTTTTCTTCATAAAATTGTTGTTGAATCAAAAATAAGAAAGTAAGGGGAAAATAATACAAATTGTGTGCAGCCATGAAATTGCAGCTATCGCCACACTGGCTAAACGGCACACCATGCTGCATTTTTAGTTACGGGTTATTTTAGTTACGGGTTCCGGACTCCGCATTCTTAATTTTTAATTTCTAATTTTTAATTCTTCATTCCTACCCGTTTTCCACCCAAACCTCGTTCTCTTTCAGCAGATTAATCAGTTCATCTACTGCCACAGCACTGTCCACATTGCGCTTTACCACTTCCTTTCCTTTGTACAAAGTAATCTTGCCCGGGCCACTGCCCACATAGCCAAAATCGGCATCGGCCATTTCGCCGGGGCCGTTTACAATGCAGCCCATAATGGCAATTTTCAAGCCTTTGAGGTGATTGGTAACCGAGCGGATTTTTGCCGTGGTTTCCTGCAGGTCAAACAAAGTACGGCCGCAACTGGGGCAACTGATGTACTCCGTTTTGCTGATACGGGTACGCACCGCCTGCAGTATGGAAAAAGAAGTATTGTTGATAAACTGGTGGTTGTTTTTGGTGGGCAGGTAAGTGCGGCCACTCACCATGCTGTTCTTTAATTTTGAGGGGTCGTTCATCAGCCAGATACCATCGCCAAAGCCATCTAAAAACAATGCCCCTGCTTCGGTGGAAAAATGAATCAGTTGCTCATCAATGGTGCTGTCGTGGCTTTCAATAGCAATAATAACCGGGCAGGGAATGCTTTGCAGCATCAGACCTGCGGTAAAACTGCGCAAAGTTGCCGTACTGTTGCTGCCGCTGGCATACAGGCACAAAACAATATTGTACGGGTTGCCATCATACCAGTATTGGTGCAGTGCTTTACTGAATGCTGCTGAATCGCCAGCCACATCCACTGCAATAAAATTAAGCCTGTCCGATTTCTCCGCAGCGCCGAAAAACTTCATACCCTGGAAAAGCGGAAAACATTTCGTTTTATCTGCTGCTGTAAGCCAAACAGCATAATCATTGATGATTTTTAATGTACCCGGCAAGGCAAAGTCAATGGTTTTTGTACCTGCATAAATATAATCGGCAGCGGCATCGCCAATATTCCATTTATCAGTAGTAGCATCATAATTATAGCCAACAGATTCCAGCCCGGTGTAGGTTATCATATCTGCCTGCATAAAATCGGCTATCACAACCGGCACATGTGTGCCACCAATATTATCAACATGCAGTGTACTGCGGCGTTTGTATTCAAAAGGATTGTAAGGCAATTTGTCAATGGATGGGGCAGCAGTGCCGGGCTCCCGGTCAGTATATCTTTTCACCAAATCCATACACACTGGTATTTCAAATTCAGGATCTTCGGTAAGGCTCACCCTTATGGTATCGCCAATACCATCTTCCAGTAAAGTACCGATTCCAATGGCAGATTTTATGCGTCCGTCTTCGCCATCGCCCGCCTCCGTTACGCCGAGGTGCAGCGGGTAGCATTCACCAAACTCATCCTGCATGCGCTGCACCAGCAGCCTGTAGGCCTGCACCATCACCAGCGGGTTGCTGCTCTTCATGCTCAGCATAATATTGTGGTAATCTTCCGCCCTGGCAATGCGCAAAAATTCCATGGCACTTTCCACCATGCCAACAGCCGTATCGCCATAGCGGCTCATAATGCGGTCGCTGAGGCTGCCATGGTTGGTGCCAATGCGCATGGCCGTACCATATTCCTTACAAATTTTCACCAATGGTGTAAAGCGATCGGTAATGCGTTCAATCTCTTCCGCATATTCAGCATCAGAATATTCTATCAGGTCAAATTTCTTTTTATCAACATAATTACCGGGGTTCACCCTCACTTTTTCCACAATACGTGCTGCAATTTCGGCAGCGTTAGGCGTAAAATGTATATCAGCTACCAGCGGCGTATTGTAACCCCGGCGGCGCAGTTCATCCTTAATGGCCTGCAGGTTTTCCGCTTCATTTTTAGAAGGAGCCGTAATGCGTACCAGTTCGGCGCCGGCTTCAATACAGCGGATACTCTGCTCTACCGTAGCTACGGTATCCATGGTATCGGTCGTCGTCATGGTTTGTACACGGATGGGGTGGCCATTGCCGAGCTTTAGTTTGCCAATGGTTACTTCCCTTGTTTTGAGCCGTTTATATTCAGTTAAACTTTCGCAGTACATATTGTGCATCTGATGATTTGAAATATTGTGCAAATGTAACAAATAGAAATGCGGAAAGTTGAATTTGGGTTGATTTGAGATTATTACCGTATTTCACAAAAAATCCCGGCTCCACTGCTGCCAGAGCAAACAACAAGAACCGGGATAGCATTAATCTGCAGCAAAGCCGCATCAGCTATTACATTTCATTACCACCGCCACCGCCGGTGCAGCCATTGTTGGGTGAAAAATAAATGAGGTAAAACAGGCAGCCGGGCCCTGCCTGCAGGCACACGACAAAACTACAGCAACAACTATTTGCCTCGTTTTGGTAAAATGCCATTGTTGCAGCACTTATTGGCGGACAATTACCACCAATTAATACATTGGCTTCCGTAGCACCAGTGTTTTTAGCTGCCGCAAAATCATTCAAGCCATTTTGCTGTACACTAAGCTGTTCCCCTGCTTTAAGACGGGAAACTGCTTCCTGGCTCAGCGTTACCCTTACAGATTGGCCGGGGTTAATGGTGCGGCTGTTCAGCACAACAGTATTGTCTTTTGCTGCCGTACTCACATTGGAGGAATCTTTTTTGCAGGAACTTACAATAAAAACTGTGGCAATGGCCAGCAGGCGCAGAGAAATTGATACATGTTTCATACTATGTTTGTTTTTTGGTTACAATATCAGCATAGGGCTGTAAGGCGTTGCTGTGCAGGGAGATTATCTCAGGAATATAAATATACGGGTTTTTAATACACAGTTTTCAAAGAATAAATTTTTTCCCGGCATTTGCTGCAAAGTGCTTTCTGCTCTCTGTCTACCTGGGCCATAGTACCTTTTGCATCCGCCATCAGGCATACGGGTGATTGCGTACAGTGCGGCAGGCCAAAATTATGCCCAAGCTCATGCAGCACTACTTTTATCAAACGCTCCTTTAGCTGCTCCATTGTTTTTGATGCTTTCTGTAACCTGTGCGTGGAGATAACACAGGCTTTACCGGGGCAGAATCCCAATCCAAAAACACCCCAATCAGGATTATTGCCATTGCTGGTGGAAATATCTTTGCCGGTTAATCCTGCAACAGTTGATGCGGAGCTTTGCAAACCCAGTTGGTAATCGAGCAAGCTATCTGCTTTATACCTGCTGCGTGGAGCATACCAGGCAAATTGTGGCAAAGGGCAGGATGTTAAAACTATTACATCGCACTGGTAAAAAGCTATGGTTTCGGTTTTTAAATACGTCAGTAGTGAAGTGTCAAAATCATTGTAAGGCAGCAACCCGATAGTAACTTTGGGATTTTTCTTTTTTGCCAAATGCATACCAGTATCTTTCCCCAGGTTACAGCCAGTGAAGAATGTAATCATAAAGACTAATAAACAGCAGTTATAAAACCGGTTTGATATCATTTGAGTAAACAGCAAAGCAAATAAATTACCAATCCTTTTCGGGCTTACTTACCGAAGCCGCATTTACCTTCCGCAGTTTTTCCTGCAGGTTCTTTTCCTGCTGCATTAATGCCTTTAGTTTTTCCTCTGCCTCCTGTTTTGATAACCTTGAGGGCTGGGGTTTGGGCAGCTCATTATTGTTTTTCTCTTCGTCCTTCTTTTTTTCCTTTTCTTTCTTTTTTGGATCTTCTTTTGGCTTTTTGGGCTGCTTCTCCTGCTGCTGCTTTTGCTTTACCTGTTGCAATGCTTTTTGCAGGTTGAGCCGGGCATCCTCATCTGCCGGGTTAATTTTAAGCGCCGCTTTATAGGCTTCCACACATTCGGGCAGTTTTTTTTGATTGTGCAGCACCACAGCTTTGTTGTAGTATATTCTTGCTTTGTCTTCGGGTGTGGTGGCAGCTTCCAGCGCCTTATCGTAGGCTTCTACAGCATCGCTGCTCTTGTCGTTTTTATCGCGGCTCTT
>JANMDL010000457.1:0-2722 GCA_031376295.1 Chitinophagales bacterium | reverse complement strand
TATGTTTGGCGATATCAACGAGGACTCAGTAACCAATGGCGCTGAAACATTCCGTTTCAGTGAATTGATAAAGGATAAATCCGGCTACAGGCTGATGGAAGACCTGGGTACCCGGCCAAATGTGTATTACCTGCCACCCGTAAACCGCAACTTCCCTTACGAGAGCGGGCTTGAAAATGAAGACCCTATAGATACCCTCCATCATTAAAATTACCGAACGTGGAAAATTTACAATCATTAACAAGCGAACAAATTACCCGGGACCTGCTTCCTGCCAGGTTTGGAATGCGGGGTAAAATATGGACAGCCCTGCTCATTTTTTTGTGCATGGTGGGGGCATTTGCTTATTACCGCCAGTTGCGCAATGGCCTGGCCGTAACACACATGAGGGATTATGTTTCCTGGGGTATTTATATTTCTAACTTTGTGTTTTTTGTAGCCATCAGCCTGGTTGGTTCACTCATTACCGCCATCTTCCGGCTGGCCAATGTTAAATGGGCCACACCGCTTACCAGGATTGCGGAGATTATTGCAGTGTCTGCCATCGTGTTTGCTTCCCTTATCATTATTGTGGATATGGGCCGCCCCGAACGGTTGCTGAACCTTTTTACGCATGGCCGCATACAATCGCCCATTATGTGGGATGTGATCGTAATCAGCACTTATTTCTGCATCAGCCTGCTGCTGCTGTATTTTCCGCTACTGCCCGATCTTAAGATATTGATACGTTTAAAAGAACACAGCAGTAAATGGCTGAATAAATTATACAGGTTCCAGGGTTCTTTCTGGAAAGGAACTGCACAACAGTTTAAAATTAGCGAAAGGGCCATTACCATACTTTGCATCACCATCATTCCTGTTGCTTTCTGCATTCATACAGTAACCTCCTGGCTGTTTGCAACTACCTACAGGCCTGGTTGGGATAGTACCAACTTTGGTGCATACTTTATTTCAGGTGCTTTTTTAGTAGGTGCCGGTGGTGTGGTGGTAGCTATGTATGTGTTCCGCAGGTATTACAGGCTGGAGAAATATATTACAGAAATGCACTTTGAAAAAATGGGTAAGATTGTGGTAATGCTTGCATTGCTGTACCTGTATTTTAATGTAAACGAATACCTGGTGCCGGCATTCAAGATGAAGAAACCGGAGGAAGCTCATTTAAGTGAATTGTTTACAGGTGCATTCGCTCCCATGTTCTGGTTTGCCATATTTGCCGGTATGATTATTCCCATTGTAATACTGCTGTTTAAAAAAGGCAGAAAACCGCTGCCGATGTTTATAGCAGGTATTATGATTGTGGTGGGGGCATGGTTTAAACGTTATCTTATTGTTACACCCACATTGCTGCATCCATTTTTGCCCATGCAGGATGTGCCTGAAAGCTATCATCACTATTTTCCCAGTTGGGAGGAATGGGCCATTGCCATTGGTTCATTATCAGGCGCATTGCTTGTCATTACCTTTTTTGCCAGGATTTATCCCATCATCCCCATACAAGAAACAATTACTGAGCAGCTGGAAAGGGAGGATGAAAATGCGGCTTTAACAACGGGCAATGGCAGTGTGAATACCCTGGCTGCAGGGGAGGCAATTAGTCAAATAACAAAAAAGAACTGAGATGAAAAAGGTTAACAATAAAAGTTTCATTTACCTGCTGCTGCTGCCCTGCATGCTGCTCACAGGCGCAGCAGTTACAGCACAGGATAAAGATTCGGTGGTATCAAAAGAAGTGGTTAAGCTCCGCTATTTTAACGAGAACAACGGTATGCAGTACCTGCTGCTGGAGAGTGCCGTTAAAACCGGTAAAAAGATAACACCGCAAATAAACAAGGTTTTTCAGTTGTATCTTGATAGCAATAAAGCGGAGAACTTAGTTACCAAGCTGTATACCTGTAAGGAGGGCAAAGCCAAAGCATTTATTCCGCCAGCATTAAAAGCAATATGGGAGGCTTCGCCCAAACATACTTTTATCGCAGTGGCAGAAGCTACCAGTAAGGAAGAAGAAACCTCGTATGAGTTTGAAATGGCTAAAGCAAGACTTACACTTGATACCAGCTCTGAAGAAGGTGTAAAAAGCATCAGTGTACTGGCTGAACAACTCGTGGATGGTGAATGGGTGCCAGCGCCTGATGTGGAAATGAAGGTGGGTGTGCAGCGGTTGGGTGGTATACTTTCAGCAGGGGAAGAGGAAACCTACACCACAGATTCCAGCGGTACTGTGACGGTTGAAGTAAAAAGAGACAGCCTGCCCGGCGACCAGAAGGGAAATGTGGTGCTGGCTGCAAGGGTGGATGATAACGACAGTTATGGTAACCTTTTGGTAACAAAAACCGTTCCCTGGGGTGTGGTTGTAAAGCCCAACAACAGTTTTTTTGACCAGCGCACACTCTGGTCAACAAGGTTCAGAACACCCTTATGGCTGTTGCTGATGGCTTATGCCATTGTGATTGGTGTGTGGGGTACTATTATCTATTTAGCGATGCAGATTGTGAAAATAAAAAAACTGGGTAAAGCTGCCGGAGCTTAGTACACGCTAAATCAGCGACTCCTCTATCAACCGGAACCCTTCTTTCGCAGGCAGTTGCTGCCACAAAATTTTATATACTGTTTCGGCAATGGGCATATTTGCCTTTATCTCCTGGTTGAGCAGGTACATGCAGCGGCTGGCATTGTATCCCTCGGCCACCATGCTCATTTCCAGTTGTGCTGCTTTTACGGAATA
>JANMDL010000527.1:0-1507 GCA_031376295.1 Chitinophagales bacterium | reverse complement strand
ATTGTACTCATTGTTCTCCACCAGCGGCACCCACATAGGGCAGGCCTGCTGGTGTACCTGCACCTGTGGAAAAAATTTGCTTATTTCGATGGGATAAGAGTTTGACTGAACGGTGCCATTGGTAGCCAGTACGCCCACATGCCCTGTTTTGGTGTAGGTTCCAATTATTTCGGTGGTGGGCCTTATTACACCCAGTACTCTTTTACCAGGGGCAATACGCTCAAGATCGTTTTGCTGAATGCTGCGAAGGGCTTTGGCCGATGCCGTATTACAGGCCAGTACTACTAAGCTGCATCCCTGTTTAAAAAACCAGTTGACACACTCTAATGTGTATTGGTACACCGTATCGAAGCTGCGGGTACCATAAGGTGTACGGGCATTGTCGCCGAGGTAGATATAATCGTACTGCGGCAACTGCGCTGCAATTTCCTTTAATATGGTAAGGCCGCCATAGCCACTGTCGAAAACACCGATGGGTTGCTGCATAAATGATGTAGAATAATGCAGGGTAAAGTTAAGGAATTGAGGGCGATGACCGCAATTCGATGAAAGATGACCGCAAAACAAGCATAACCGGCAGCAGCAATGCTACCATGTTTGCATAATCGCCACGGCCCGAACTTACCGGCAATAAAAAAGCCACCTTTTAAAAAGATGGCTCTTAAATAATTTATACTGTGCTTAGTTACCGCCTGCTTTTATCGGGGGCTTTGCACCACCTGGTGCAGGGGCCGGATCTTTGATACCCAACTTCTTTTTTACCAATGCCAGTATATCATCACCCGGAGGGCCTACAATTACTGAATTGATATCAAGTATATAAGCATAGCCGCTTTCTTTGGCTACTGCTTTTATGGCATCCATTGCTTTGCTGCGGATGGGTACCAGTAATTCCTGCTGGCGGTTTTGCAGTGTTTCCTGCGCTTTTTGGCTAAAGCCCTGTACTTCCTGGTATAATTTTATCAAATCATCCCTTCTGAATTTTTTCTGCACTTCAGAAAGTTTACTTGAATCTTTTACAAAAAGGCTGTCTTTTTCGTTCAGCTCTTTAATCATTTCGTTGTTTTGCTGCTGCAGCAAAGCCTGGTATTCAGTAAGGTCTTTACTTGCTTTTTCTGATTCAGGCATTGAACCCATTAACTCCTCGGTATTAATGTAACCGATTTTTCCCTGGGCAGTGCTGGTATTGGTAAAACCCAGCACACTTACTGCTATCATGCCTATTAGTACAATCTTTTTCATTACTTTTTTTGTTTACTTTATCTTTTTTTTATAGTTTAAAAAAACCGTTTACCAGTTGCGTTGTTTTCTGCTTTTATGATTTATTTAACACCCAGAAACCTCAGTACATCCTCACTCCTGTCAAGTTTTGGGTCGGCAAAGATAACGGTAATTCCTTCACTTTTATCCAAAATAAAATCATAGCTTTTTTCTACCGCCAGGCGCTGAACGGCGTTGTACACCCTGTCCTGTATGGGTTTTACCAGCTCCTGCCGCTTCTTAAACA
>JANMDL010000402.1:0-10158 GCA_031376295.1 Chitinophagales bacterium | reverse complement strand
GCATTGCCTGCATCGCCAAGTATTACATTGGAAGTGGGTTTGCCACCCCTGATGTAAGTGTCTTCGGTGGTGGAAAAATTGAAATTAGAGGCGTAGGTTGAACCAACAAAAATGGCAGAACCGCCTGCTGAATTTCCTTTTACACCCACCAGCCCGTTTTGTGCCTGCAGCAATCCCTGTGTATAAGTAATAGCCCCGGTATTGCCGAGCAATATGTCTGCCCCAACATCACCTACTATAACCCGTGAAGTATTTTTTCCACCGCGGATATAAGTGTCCTCTTCTGTGGAGTAAGAAAAATGGCTGGCATGAGTAGTGCCAACAAAAATAGCAGCCCCCCCGGCTGATGTTCCCTTATAAGCTATTAACCCATTGGAGAAAATATTGCCCTGGGCGCAGAGTACTGACGAAATACCCAGGCAAACCAGGCTTGTAAGAATGATTTTTTTCATTGTTTGTGTTTTGTGCTTCAACGGTGTTTACCGTTTGGCGCAGGTGATGAAATGATTAGTTTTTATTTCTTTTTAATTGCTGTTGTAAATCAGCTATTTCTTTCTGCATTTTATCGGTGCGTTGCTTTTGCAGAGCGGCTTCTTTATCCATAGCGATGATGTACAGTGTCAGTTCTTCAATTTTTTCCATTTGTTTGGCAAACATCAGGTTCATATCAATGCCGCCATCCTTTACCAATGTTTCGGCCGATGGAATGCCGGGGAGGTGATTATTTTTTTTGATAAATGCAGCTACTTCGGGTAGTGTTTTCAGGTTGTAGCCCGGCGAAAATACATGGTCGGCCCAATTGGCACTTGTTTTCAGCGCTACTTTCACTTTTTCGGTAAGGATACCCTGCTCCACAAAAAGCTTATAACCATTGGGAGCAGTTACATTTCCAATCATCACTTTACCAGTTGCTTTTTCAATTTGAAAGGCAGAAAAACCAACACCGTTTGTCCAGAACCCCACGTTGGTGCTGTTATTACCAACAAAGCAATCAAAGCTGTTGCCATTGAGCCATATTCCGCCATAGCCTGAGGCATCACCGGTGAGTATGCGGCCGTTGGTGCGGATGTCAACAGTGCCAGCACCGCCGCCCAAAACATCTAATTTTGAAGCTGGCGATCCGGTACCAATACCTGTATTACCCGTAGCCTTATCAATCTGAAAAGTTGCCCATCCCTGCCCGCTTGTCCAGAAACCCACATTGGTGCTGTTATTACCCACAAAGCAATCATTGCCTTCTCCATTAAGCCAAACACCACCATATCCACTCCCATCACCTGTAGCGATGCGTCCGTTCACCCTCAGGTCTACAAAGCCACCACCGCCGCCAAGAACCTGTAGTTTAGCGCTAGGGGCAGCAGTACCTATACCTACATTGGTACCACCAATTAGATTATTACCGCTCGAAAAAAGTTGTGCCTCAATGCCGGTACTCAATACCAGTAAACAGGCTGGAATGAAAAATTTCTTCATCATGTTAAGTTTTTTGGTTGTGCCTACTCATATCGCTTTTCGGCTTACAGCGTTGCGGTTACTCGGGTTATGTTTCAGCGCCGTTTTTTCAGCGCCTGCACTTCTTTTTTCAGTTGTTCATTTTCTTTTTTTATGGCTATCATATAAAGCGTCAGTTCTTCAATTTTTTCCATTTGTTTGGCAAACATCTGGTTCATATCAATACCGCCATCTTTTACCAATGCTTCAGCAGATGGAATTCCGGGGAGGTGTTTGTTTTGTTTGATAAAGGTTTCCACTTCGGGCAGTGATTTTAGTTTGTAATCCGGGGCAAATACATGGTCGGCCCAGTTGCCACTTGTTTTCAGGGCCACTTTTACTTTTTCGGTAAGTATGCCCTGCTCTACATACAATTTATAACCGGCAGGGCTTGCTACATCACCTATTTTTACTGTGCCAAAACTATTATGGTAAGGCAGCAGTACCCTGTTGCTTCCTGTAAGTGCTTCATCGGCAGTTGTCCATCCCTGGAACCAGCTCCTTAATTCACTCATGCCCTGTGCAAATACGGTAACTCTAAACCGTTGATAATATGGCTTATCATCAATAAAAATCACTACTTTACCACCTTCATTTGCAAGTGAAATTTTTGGTGTATAGGCACCCGAACTGGAAATGCTGTGATTGATAAATGAGCCCCCATACACATACCATACAATACTCAGGCCGATAGCCTGCCCCGTTCCGTAATTATATCCTTCAATTTTTACAGCAGGCATTTGTGTGCCATCAATAAAGGGCATGTTGGTTTTTATTTTTATGCCATTTACCGGTGTGCCGTTAAAGTTGTATGTGATTGGTGTGTAATTGCTTACATCCCCGGCCGGCACCTGCCAGCTGGCCAGGCCATTGTCGTCAGAAAACAACACTTTGCCGGCACCCTGCGAGCCATCAGCTATCTGCAATTTACCTACACTGTTCTGGTATGGTACCGTTACAGAATATGCGCCGGTAACCACTTCATCGGCAGCAGTCCATCCCTGGAACCAACTGCTTTGTTCGCCAAAGCCTTGGGCGTATGCTGATACCTTGAAACGCACAAAATATGACTTGTCATTAATGAAAATGACCACTTTGCCTGCTTCGTTGGCCAGCTTAATGGTTGGTGTATAGTTGCCAAAACTGGAAGCTGTATAATTATAGAAAAGATTGTCGTAAACATACCACACAAGGTTTAGGCCAACCGTTTGTACTGAACCGTAATTGTATCCCTCGATGCGCAGGGTGGGCATGTGGGTGCCGCTGGTAAAAGGGATATTTGTTTTAATTTTAATGCCGTTTACCGGCGTGCCGTTAAAATTGTAATTAAGCACATCGTAGCTTTGTGCCATTGCGGTTGCCATAATAAATACAGCAGCCAGTACAAGGAATAATTTTCTTTTCATATTGTTTTATTTTGTTTGTTTTAATGCAGCATTTTCCTTTTCAAGTTTGTTCATGCGTTTATTCATGTCAATAATATACAGGGTCAGTTCTTCAATTTTTTCCATCTGCTTCGCCAGCATATCAGTTATATCCACGCCACCTTCTTTCACCAATGTTTCGGCAGATTGAATTCCGGGGAGGTGCTTATTTTGTTTGATAAATGTCTCCACTTCGGGCAGTGATTGCAGTTTGTAACCGGGTGCAAATACATGGTCGGCCCAGTTGCTACTTGTTTTCAGGGCTACTTTTACTCTTTCGGTAAGTATGCCCTGCTCTACATACAATTTATAACCTGCTGGCATGGATGCATTACCTATCAGCACTTTTCCTGTTACATTCAGCCCGAGGTTTATCCCCTGGTTATCAGCAAATTTTATATTGCGAAACCCGCCGTCGTTCGATAGTTCCATCCTGCCCTCATCCTGTCCGCCATTATGAAAGGAGATAGAAGCCCTTCTGCCGCTTACAGCCGTATTTTCTGCAATGGCAACGGTGTATTTTGCAACACCGGAGCAGCATTCGCCAGCGTTGTCTCTTGAAAAAAGTGCCTGACCCACTACGTGTATGCCCAGACCCAGCCCCTGGTTGTCATAAAATTTCATGCTCCTGAAACCTGCGTCCCTCGACAGTTCTATCTTGCCTTCATCAAAGCCGCCGTTGTGAAAAGAAATACCCGCTTTGCGGCCCGATACAGCGGTGTACTCTGCCAGTGCCAGCGTGTAATTTCCCCCGGAGCAGCATTCACCAAGTTGATCTCTTGAAAAAAGGGCTTGGGTTCCCTGCACAAATTGTGCCTGAGCAGTTGCAATAAAAAGCATCGCAGCTACTGCTGTTAACAGTAAATGTTTCATGTTAAAATAGTTTAGTTAAAAGTGCCTACTCGTTTCGCTTTTCGGCAAATAGCGTTTGGATGGTTGTGGGGTAATGTCAGCGTTTTTGCTGCAGCCTGTCAATCCTTTTCCGCTGCGCTATATTTTCTTTTTTCAGTAGTGTAATTTCTTTACCCTGCTTTATCACATACAATGTCAGTTCTTCAATTTTTTCCATTTGTTGGGCAAACATCCGGTTTACATCAATGCCGCCCTCTTTTACCAATGTTTCGGCAGAGGGAATACCTGGCAGGTGTTTATTCTGATTGATATAGGCTTCTAGTTCCGGCAATGATTTTAATTGGTATCCCAGGCTAAATACATGATCGGCCCAGTTGGCAGATGTTTTTAGTGCTACTTTTACTTTTTCGGTCAGTATGCCCTGTTCCACGTAAAGGCGGTAACCAGCAGGTGTGTTTACGTTACCCAGCCTAAGTGTACCCTGCACATCCAATGTTGCCAGCGGCACAGCAGTATTGATGCCTACATTGCCACCATTCAGGAGTATTTTGTTTGTTCCGTTTTCAACGTTAATGTTAAAAGAAGTAAGGTCATTGTTGAGGCCCATCCATGTTTTGCGAACACCGCTGCTATTGAGCCATTGTGAGTATAACCATTGATTATCAGCTGTTTGAAAATTGATGATATTGTCGAAACTGCTTCTCACGTTCAGCGTGCCGGAAGGATTAAGGGAGCCTATAAATATATTATTTGTGTTGGTATTGTAAATGTCATTTCCGATGGCAGTCCATTGAGCATATATACTAAAACTAATACTGCTCATGTACAATAAGGTAATAAGTTTCTTCATAACAAATAGTTTAGTTAAGTAATGCCTACTCGTATCGCTTTTCGGCAAAAGGCGTTTGGCTGGTATTTTAGGGGTAGCTGGTTTAGGCGCATATAAATTCTGCCGGTCAATTAATAACTGATTAACCGCCCCCTGTAAAAGGGGAACTCAAATATCAATACTAATCATTGCAATATTTCTCCGGAAATTTGTATTACAAATTCAGCTCAATGCAATTATTGATGTTAATATATTTTTGCTGATTTATGAGTAAAATTCTTCACAGTTATTTCGGCTTGCCCTCACTGGTATACTAACGTAAATATAAATAATAAAAAGAAAAAAGCAAATAATTTTACTGTTATTTTAAAGTATTTTTTTCCTGTTGAGGAAAATATAGCGTACCCGATCCATCCGGCAGCCACTTATTTATCTCTGAAATGCACCTCTCCCGACAGGGTACCAATAGCAGGCAATAAAAATTTTGTAACTTTAACCGGGAAAAAAGATATTGTTACAATGAATACAAATGAATCAATAAAACGAATACTGCCCGGCGACCGTATGTCTCGTGTGGTGGTACACAATGGTACTGCTTATTTCTCCGGTCTTGTTCCCAATGACCTTACTGCTGATTTTGAAGCACAAATGCTGGATGTGCTGAATAAGATAGAAGATTTACTTACTGAACTTGGCAGTGATAAAACAAAGATATTATCGGCGGTGATTTATTTGCCTGATATTGAGCATTTCAGCAGGATGAATGCCGTGTGGGATAATTGGGTGGTGCCGGGGCAAACACCTGCAAGGGCTACTGTTGGTGCAAAGCTTGCTAAAGAGGAATATTTGATAGAGATTATGATTGTGGCTGCTGTATGATGCCCTGATAAGTAAAGCAAAACTACTCATGCCTCAACGCCTCAATGGGATTGAGTTTTGCGGCTTTATGAGCAGGGTAGAGTCCGGCCAGTATGCCTACTACAGAACACATGAAAATTGCGGCTATCACCCAGCCGAGTGGAAATACAAAACCAGAATTAAGATACATACCAACCAGGTTTCCAAAAACCAGGCCTGCTGTAATGCCTGCTATTGCACCAATAAGGCTGATAAGCACAGATTCCCAGAGAAACTGGGCACGCACATCACTGCTTTTGCCACCCAATGCTTTTATGAGCCCTACCTCTTTGGTACGCTCATTTACTGCTACCAGCATAATATTCATCAACCCAATAGCTGCACCGATAAGGGTGATAAAGGCAATGGCGATGGTGGCATATTTTAAAAACCCAAGATTGGTAATCACTTTTGCTGCAATACTGTCGCTCTTATCTACGTAAAAATTATTTTCTTCCTTCACATCTAATTTGCGGATGGGTCTGAAAGTACCCTGTGCTTCGCCTATGGCTACTTCCATCATCTTTAAATCGTTCACCATTACAGCAATGTTAAAAGACTGGTTTTGTATTTGGTACAACCTGCGGATATTGTTGCAGGAAGTAATCACCACTTTATCAGGATTGGCAAAAGCACTGGAGCCTTTGTCTTCCAGCACACCTATAACCCGGTAACTGTTGTGGTTTACTTTTATTACCTGGTCAACTGCTTTAGTGGCGTTGCCGGGGTACAGCTTATCTGCAACAATACTGCCCAGCACACACACACTTCTGCCAGTTTCTACTTCTGTTTTTGAAATATTGCGGCCATATGCCAGTTTGTAACCGTTTATCAGCAGGTAATCTTCATCAGCCCCTACCACTCTTACATCCGGGTTGGTTTTTTTCTGCGTGGTATTTACCACCGCATTATTTGGGCCGGCAATGGCAATACTAACAGCAGCGGGAAATGTATAATTTTCTTTAAAGGCCCTGGCTTCATCGTAAGTGATCAGTTTGCCGGTATTTGATTTTTTTTCCTTTAGGGAGGCCTTGCTTACTTTTTTTGTATCCCTGTTGCCGCCGCCAAAACGTATGGTGCGTTCCTTAAAACGCAGACTGAAGGAATTGGCGCCCATAGTGGAGAAGGTAGTGGTAAGGCTCTTGCTGGCTGCTTCTATACTGGTGATGATGAGTATAAGGGCGCCTATACCCATGGCAATAATGGCTACGGTAATACCCGTACGCAGCTTATTGCTTTTGATGGTGCGGTAAGAAAGTGCCAGTATATCCTTAAACTCCATGTAAAAAATATTACAATAAAGTTATACCATTTATAAATACTATTCCTTCCAATCTTTTTTGGTATAATGCCGACCTGCTTCTAGTAAGCTCTAATCAGACTGGATTACTTAATAAGTTGCGCAGGTATTAGTGCCAAAATATAATACATGGCTTAAAAGTTTTACAGGGGGCCGGGCTGTTTAAAAGCTGTGCAGCCAGTACAGTATCATTTCGGGGTAAATGCCAATAGCAATAATCAGTATGGCGGTAAATACCAGCAATGCTTTAAAGCCCGGTGTAATGTCCCATTCCTGCGGTGCATTTTCACCAGCATCTTTAAAAAACATGGCCTGTATGATCCTGAAGTAATAATAGGCACTGATAGCAGCACACAATACAGCCAGGATGATGAGCCAGATATGGTGACCGTCTTTTGCAGCGGCCATCAGCATGTAAAACTTACTGATAAAACCTGCTGTAAGTGGTATGCCGGTAAGTGATAATAAAAAAACAGTTGCAGTTACCGCCAGCAGCGGCTGCTTTTTAGCAAGCCCGTTAAATCCATCCACGGTATAATCGTTCATTTTTATCAGCACAGCAAAAATACCGATGGTAGCTAAACTGTAAGCGGCAGAATATAAGATCAGACCGTCTTTTGCTTCATCATTCAATGCAAACAGTGCAAACAGCATAAAGCCGGCCTGGGCAATACTGGAGTAGGCCAGCATACGTTTTACACTCTGCTGAAACACAGCGGTAAGGTTGCCTATGAGCAGGGTGGCTGCGGTGATGATAACAATCAGTTTTTGCCATGCGGGCTGCATGGTGCCAAATGATTTTTCGAACAGGCGGATAAAAGCGATAAAGCCCGCAGCTTTTACAATGGTGGCCATAAAGGAAGTGAATACTGTAGGAGCGCCGTCATACACATCTGGTGTCCAGAAATGGAAAGGCGCAGCAGATACTTTAAAAGACATGGCAACCAGCAGCAGCACCATACCCACTGCCAGCATGGGAGCCATTTTACCGCCACCAAGGTTTAGATTTCCTAAAGTAAAAGAAGCCAGTTCGTTACCACCATAAATAAAGGCAATACCCATCAGCATAATGCCGGTGGAGAATGCACCCATCAGGAAATATTTGAGAGCAGCTTCATTGCTTTTAAGATTCCTTTTATCACTGCCTGTTAAAATGTACAAAGGGATGGAGATAATCTCAATACCCACAAACAGCATCAGCAGTGTATTGTAAGAAGAAGCGATGGATACACCGCAAAGCACAAAAAATATCAAGGCAAAATATTCAGATACATTGCTGCCAACTTTTTCAATATCTCTTCCGTTGAGCATAAAGTACAGCAGCGAGCAGATAAATGCTATATTGTTAAACATCAGTCCAAAGGGTTTGAAATCAAACATCCCCTTTGTATCAAATTTAAAAATTTCGGTGCCTGCCAGCTCCATGCAGTTGACAATCAATGCCAGAACTGCTCCTGCCATTGCAAGATATTTTGGAATGGTTTTGCTTTTGATGAAAGCTCCGCCAAACATTAATACCACTCCCCAGATTGCTGTTATTATAATTGCGCTCATATTTTATCAATATTCTGTGCCGGGCATTTACCCGTTGTTCAATTTTGAAATTAAAGCCTGTACTGAGTCCTTTGTAAGGTCAATCAATGGTTGCGGAAAAACCCCAATCATAAATATGAGTACCACCACCACGCTTAGTATTATCTTCTGGCTGGTGCTGATATCTCTCACCATTGCTGTGAGGCTGTTGGCTTCTCCTAAAAAAACTTTTTGTATCATGTTAAGGGTGTACACTGCTGCCAGTATAATGCTGATACCTGCCAGTGCTGTAAGCCATACATTAAACTGGTACAGTCCGCTGAACATCATAAACTCACCCACAAAGGCATTGGTAAGCGGCAGGGCAATATTGGCAAATGCAATGATTACCAGCATAATGGTGAGTACTGGTGCTTTGTGCGCCACACCACCCAATTGCGACATTTTGCGTACGCCCAATTGTTTTTCTAATAAATCTATCACTATCCACAAACCAATGATATTGATACCGTGGCTGAACATCTGTATCATTACACCCTGCAGCGCCATTTCTTTATTGGCAAAAAGGGCAGCACACATCAATCCTATGTGTGCAATGGATGAGTAAGCAGCCAGCCGCTTAAGATCGTCCTGTACAATGGCAATGCAACTGGCATATATCATACCCGCCACTGCAAAGGCAATAATGGCGGTATCAAACATCGCTGTTGCGGCAGGGAACACAGGTATCAGCCAGCGGATAACGGCCAGCAATCCCATTTTAACCATGATGCCGCTGAGTACCATGGTAGTAGCCGTAGGCGACTGCTCGTAAGTATCGGGCTGCCAGGTATGAAAAGGAAAGATGGGCATTTTGATGGCAAAGGCAATAAAGAAGAGCCAGAACATCCATTTTTGATCGGAAACCGACAATTGTACGCTTTGGAAATTCTTTAAAGAAAATGAGTGGTCGGAATAACCTGCCACCGGTAAGGTATGCTGGTATACATATAAAATGCCGGCAAGTAACAGCAACGAACCTGCAAAAGTGTACACAAAGAATTTGAAGGTGGCCTGGATCCTTTTTTCGCCACCCCAGCGGCTGCACAAAAAGTAAACCGGTATCAAAGCGAGTTCCCAGAACATGTAAAACACCAGTGCATCCATTGCAGTAAATACGCCCATCAATCCGCCCTGTGCCAGCAGCATCAAGCCGTAAAAGGCATTGGCATTTTTGTATTCAGTTTTGTACGTAGCTGTAAAAATAATGGGAAATGCAATAGCGGTAAGCAATGTCAATATGCGTCCCGTTCCATCCAGGCCTACTGCAAAGCTGCTGCCGATGTATTTGAGCCATTCGTAACTAACATTGTTCAGGCAGAAATTCTTCTCAGAACTGTCAGTATACAACAGGCTGGTAAGTGATACACAGAGCGTAAGAATGGAGGCAAACAATGCCCATCCCTTTGCAAGGTTTTTATTGCGCAGCATAAAAGTCACCAACCCTGCCAGTATGGGTAACCAAATGAGCAGTTCGGGGAAGGTTATCAAGATAGTTTCACAATTCATATTAACAGTTGATCCTGGTTAATGTATTACCTTTTCTATTTTCTAAATAAACAATTGTACAATTAAAAACACAATTATCCCGATGACCATCATCAGTACATAATTGCCCACATTTCCGTTCTGCAAAAGCCTTATCTGCCTGCTGCCATAATTGATGCTTTTGCCAATGCCATTTACAAAGCCATCAATGCCTCTTTTTTCTATCACATTGTTAAACAGGGCCGACAGTTTTTGTAAAGGTTTTGTAATAATGGCTGCGTACAGTTCATCCACATACCATTTGT
>JANMDL010000396.1:0-1737 GCA_031376295.1 Chitinophagales bacterium | reverse complement strand
AAAACCACCAATGGTGGTGCTTCATGGATCATGGATTTAGCACCTTCCGCAACGCTGACCACCCCTTTGGCTTTTGCTCCAAAGGCTGTTCCGGCTTCTATTTCAATGCTTAACCGCAGGTTGTTTGTAGCCGGGGCTAATATCAATGGTGCCCCAATACTGGAATATGGTAACCCGGCGAATATTAATGTAAATGCTGCTGAAGCTGTTGTAAACCCAACCTGCAGTAATTTGTCAGGTGGTTCAATTACTGTAAATGCAACAGGTGGCATCACTCCATATACGTACAGCATTAATGGCGGTGCGTTCCAGGCATCCAATGTATTCAGCGGATTAACACAGGGCGTAAACAGTATCGTCATCAAGGATGCTTTTTGCGGAACTTTAACAAAAACTGTTACCGTAGGCTTTAATGATAACCTTACGCTCACCACCAGCAACGATACATCTGTTTGTGCAGGAGCCCCGGTTCCATTAATAGCCACGAGCGCTGCTACCACTTATGCATGGACGCCTGCTGCTGGCCTTAGCAATGCCGGCATCAGCAATCCTGTAGCCATTGTGCAGGGCAATACTGCTTATACCGTTACTGCAACCCTCAACGGTTGTGTAAGAACCAAAACAATCAATATCAGTATCAGGCCAAACCCCATTGTAGACGCAGGGCCAAATAAAACAATTGTGGATGGCGATGCGGTGATGCTGGATGGT
This sequence comes from Chitinophagales bacterium, assembly GCA_031376295.1. Classification (GTDB taxonomy): domain Bacteria; phylum Bacteroidota; class Bacteroidia; order Chitinophagales; family Chitinophagaceae; genus Ferruginibacter. Next base: position 1,026 of record JANMDL010000396.1, on the reverse strand, counting down.
ACAGGAAATGCCAATTCAATTTCTGTTGCCTGGACGCCGGCAGCCACACTTACCGGCGCAAATACATACACGCCTGTGGCAAAACCAAATCTCACTACAATTTATACACTTACTGTACGTGACGCCAATGGTTGCACATCAGCCGATAATGCAACCGTAACCGTTATACCATACTGCATAAAAATTATGGACGCATTCACGCCTAATGGTGATGGCATCAACGACAAATGGCTGGTTACCAACGGGGCCCCCTGCTCCAACCAGATAATTGCCACAGTGTTTAACCGTTATGGCAGCCCGGTATTCAAATCGGATAACTACCAGAACGCCTGGGATGGTACTTTCAAAGGAAAGCCTGTTCCGGACGGTACTTATTACTATGCGGTAACGTACAGGCTGATCAACGGCCGTTCACTCACATTAAAAGGCGACGTAACCATTTTAAGATAACAACACAAACAAAAAATTATGAAACAATATATCATTCTTTTTATTTTTTCTATAGCTGTGGGTGTTGGTTACGCCCAGCAGTTACAAACCTCTGCCATGTACGAAATGCAGGGAGTGTTGCACAATCCCTCAATGGCAGGTATGCAGGAGCAGAATATGTTTGGCGTAAGCTACCGCAGCCAGTGGAAAGACATAAGCGGAGCACCCAAAACTATAACCGCTTTTGGTAGTTTTAAATTACCAAAACACCAGATTGGTTTGGGCGGATATTTATACAATGATAAAACAGGGCCTACCAGCCGAACTGGTGTGCAACTGGCAATGGCAAAGCATATTGTAATGCTTACAGGCAATACACTTTCGCTCGGTATTGAAGCCAGGCTGATGCAGTACTCCATTGATAAGGCCAAGCTGGTACAAACCCTTGGCTCCGACCCGGTGATTGGCGGCAGCGATAACCGAATGAAATTTGATGCAGGCTTTGGTGTTTCTTACACCACACCAAAATTTCAGGTGGGTGCATCAGTGTCACAATTAGTACAATCCAAGCTGGATTTTTATACCGGCAACCTTACC
>JANMDL010000364.1:0-8710 GCA_031376295.1 Chitinophagales bacterium | reverse complement strand
GTGGAGTATGAAATGAAAACAGGTGAATTTGCTAAAAATAATTTTCAGCCTGGCCGGCAAATTGGTTTGCTGGCGCAGAATGTGGAAAAGATAATACCCGAAGCTGTGAATGAAAAGGATGGGTACAAGGGCGTGGATTATGCCCGGCTGGTGCCGCTGTTGATTGAAGGAATGAAAGAACAGCAAAAACAAATTGAAGAACTGAAAAAACAAATCCAGGATTTAATCAAAAAATGATTTTATAAGTATGGTGAAAATGAAACGAATAGCTTTCCTGCTTTTTTTATTACCCGGATCGGCTGGTATCCAGGCCCAAAACGTAGGCATTGGCACTACCACGCCTGCATACAAGCTGCATATAGGCGCTGCTGCAAATGGTTTACGCATTGAAGGGCCGGCCACTGCTGCCACAGGCGCTGCTTCATTAAGCATTGGAGGTACCGGAAAAATAGAAATAGACAAACCTGGTATGCCTGGTGGCAGGTTAACCATACTTGAAAATGGGAATATTGGGATTGGTGAACCCAACCCCGGGTTTCCTTTAAACTTTGAATCTAATTTAGGCGAAAAAATATCATTTTATGGCACCAGTGGCAGCAATTACGGCATTGGCGTACAGGGTGGTGTGCTGCAAATACATGCAAATGTTGCTACCGATGACATTGCTTTTGGCACCGGCAGCAGTGCCAGTTTTACTGAAAACATGAGGATAAAAGGGAATGGAAATGTGGGCATCGGTACGGCTGCGCCTCAAGGTTATGGGCATGGTGGCAACAATAAAATATTAGAGATAAAAAATCCAAATGTGAGTGTCAACTCACAGGCACAACTTATGCTCAGCACCGGCGCAGCGGATGGCAGCATGGGCGGCATTACCTGGGCGCAGCACAATATTGTATCAAATCAAATGGCGGCCTTTTTGGGTTGTGTTTTAGATCCTTTCAATACCGGTACTAAAATGGTTTTTTATACACGTAATGCACCTGCTAATTTGCTAACGGAAAAAATGACGATTGATGGCAATGGCAATGTAGGTATTGGAGTTGCTAACCCCGCTAATATTCTTCATGTAAATACTGGTACAGTAAGGTTTGAAGGCCGCTCTGCTGCCGGAGGCACCGCATTGAGTATTGGTGGGTATGGAGATATTTTGGTGGACAAAACGGGTGTAGCCGGAGGCAGGCTTATTATAAAAGAAAATGGCAGTGTAGGTATTGGCACCACCAACCCTACCAGCGATTTAACCGTAAATGGTACTATGGCTGGCAAAGTGGCCAGTGTGACAGGTAGCGGCCCCAGTATTGTGCCTATTGGCACAGCATTATACACTTCTTTAAATACCAGTGGCTCAAGTGGTTCATATACATTGCCAGCGGCGTCATCCTGCCCGGGAAGAATGCTGATTTTAAGGAACGACGGAGCCTATCCGGCTATATTGTATAGTCAGGGTGGGCAGTTTTACAATTCCTATGGAAACGCTCCTGTCAATATTCTTATAATGAATCATGCAGAAGGTTCTACTACCAAAATGGTACAATTTATAAGCGACGGTGCAAGTTGGATTTACTGGTGGCTTTAATTTTTGCTGTTCCAGGTTTGCGCTGCGGAACCCAGATAAAATGGATGTATAATCCACAAAAATTGGTTCCTTCTTTTTACAAATGAGTTAAATAAATAAAACAATGAAAAAAACAATCTTCTTCCTCATTACAACTTTGTGTCTTAGTGTCTTTATGGTTCAATCAACACAAGCTCAACTTTTAAAAAAACTAAAAGACAAAGCAGCCAAAGCTTTAGAGCCGAAAAAAGACAACAAAAATACAGAGGTATCCAACGAAAGCAACAATGAACCATCCGGCAACATTGAAAAATCAACAAAAAAACAGGTAAAGCCCGACAGCCTCGCCTGCAAAGTAATTGGCCAGTTGGGCGAAGGTGAAACTTTTTTGTATGACGAAACATCGGTCATTGCACAAAACAATGCGCTCAGTTATTCGTTCGTAATTGTGAATAAACAATACCAGTATTTTTTAATAGAGAACGGCAACCGTACCGGCCCGTTTAAAGAAGCCCCGATAAAAAGCGCCAAACGGTCTGATGAAGATGAGGATGGAGGCTCATCTGGTAAAGACGATGATAATATTTCGATTGGCGATGATAAAAAAGATCCTGTTGCACAGCAATACAGCAAAACAATCGGCGGCAAACTGCACATTGTGTTTAATGGCAAAAACTACGGCCCTTACGACTATGTGGCCAAAATGATTCTGTCGCCCGATAAAAAACACTTTTTCGCCATAACCACCATTGGCGGCGAAAGCCCTATGACGGCAAAGATGGGGATGGGCAATACATATATGGTGAGCGATGCGGGGTTAAAAAAACAAATTGGAAGCGGTACTACCATGCCCATGAAGCTTATTGTAAGCAATGGGTTTAAACATTGCAAGGGCACGGTAATGGATTCAAAAAGTCAGAAAATTATAACCACCTCCTCTACCGGCAAGCAGGAAGAAGGCAGTATGTCAGATGTGTACAGCAGCAACAATATAAGCCTGGTGGATGATAATGGCGATATTATCACTGTTCCATCGCAAAGCCCTACACAAATTTTATTGAACGGTACAGAAGTTGCCAGTTTTAAAGTGCCCATCAAAAACAGGAACAATTTGTTTTTAATGCCCGATGTGTCAAAATCTGTTTACTACCAGAAGGGAAGGATTTACAGACCGGATGGCACTGAAGAAAAACTAACAGGCATTGTTTTTCCTAAAGCAGTAACCATCAATAAAATAACTTCACTCTATTATTACAAACTATATAAAAATGAAACCGGCGTCACCGACATTTATCTGTGCAAAAAGGTTTTATAGCCTGCTCATTATCGGCCTGGCTGGCATGCTCACCATCAGCTTTGTGTACATAAAGAAACGTGCCGCTAACCCTGATTTTGGCAGTACATTCGGCAACAAGGCAGTAAAAGCAGCAGCCATACTTGAAGCACAGAAAAGCAATTTTGATACCTGCGCAAAATTATGCGGTCAAAGCAGCCGTTTTATGCAAAGCATCGTTTTCCCCGAAGTGATGCGGTACAACAGTCTTAAAGACGGCATTGAAACCGAAAGCCTCCGCACCCTGTATGTGCAGTTTGGGGAGGAGTATGCCAATTTTTCCATCGGGCTTTTTCAGATGAAACCCACCTTTGCAGTAACTGTAGAAACAAAAGCAAAGCAATTGCTGCCCGGTAGTATCTACAATGAACTGCAATTGGAATACAGGGCAACTGGCGAAGAAAACATCCGTATGGAAAGGGTGGACAGGTTGCAGGACACTGAGTTCCAATTGATATACCTTACCGCTTTTACAGCCATTTGCAATGCCATTTACAGGGATAAATATTTTTCAAACGAAACAGAAAGACTGCAATGGTACGCCACCGTGTACAATGCGGGTTTTGATAAGCCCGACAACTATATTGCCACCAAAATAAAACAGGATAACTTTTACCTGCAGCAGGGCATGCCTGAAAAGAAATTCAGGTATGCAGCAATAGCTGCATGGTTTTACGGGCATGACGGGAAAGTAAATCCACTCTAAAATCATATCGCAGTCCTCCAAAATACAGCCACTGTCGCCCTTGGTCGCAGACCAGACGCCTGCTTATGGAAAGGTTGAGATAGGCAAACACCAGTAGTGTCTCAGTTTCAAATACATTGCCACTGAAACACAGAAACACTGTTTTTGTATTTTTCTGTGTTTCAGCGCTTTCTGTGGCATACTGAAAGCTGCGCAGCAGCGTTACTTTTGCTATTATTACTCAAACTAATACACTACCCAAACACCAACAAGGGCTGGAAATTTACCAAAAAGCTGTAAATTGCAATATGGCTAAGGAATACAAACAACCTGAACAAAATGCTTCCATCCTGCACGATGATGGGGCCAATACCCCTTGGGCATGGGAGCCACAGGAAATAGCCCAGTTACAAGATGCCCTGAAAATGACACATACCGAAAGGTTCAGGCTGATGATTCGATTGATTCGTATTGGCCGCATGCTGAGCAATGCAAAAGTTACCCATCAAAAAATTGATTAAGCCATGGATTTATTGGACGAAAGCCTTTTGCAGTTTTGGCGCCTCATGAACCAACATGCCGTACGCTATATCATGGTAGGGGGACTGGCTGTAAACCTGCATGGATATTCCCGCATCACCGCAGACATTGATGTTTGGCTGGAAGATACAGTACAGAACCGGCAGCAGCTGGGGCTGGTAATGGATAATATGGGCTACAAAGAAATGAATATGGTTAATTTTCAATTTGTGCCTGGCTGGAGCAGCTTGCACATAGGCGATGGCATCCGGCTGGATATTATGACAGAAATGGTGGGCATTGAAACCACCTTTACAGAATGTATTACCATGGCCACCCAAGCCGAAATAGAAGGGATACCTGTTCCCTTTTTGCACATCAACCAACTCATTGCCAACAAAAAAGCCGTTAACCGCCCCAAAGATCAAATAGATGTGGCAGCGCTGGAAAAGATACGGGAACTGTTGCGGCAGCAGCAGGAGAATAACCCGCTATCATAAAATTGCACTTGGCCAGGTCTTTCCACCACAATAGATCTACTCACCAAAAGTATACACCCACTGCCGCCGTTGCCTGGTCCATTGACCAACAACCAAAGTAGCGTGCAGCGATATGAAATACTTCTATACCTGTTCACTTCGTAGCCATTAGCATAACACCAGGCGGAGATATATTCCTTACATTCCCCTCACCACAACAATCTTTGACCAGAATCACTTGTTCCTGATTGCGTAAACCCTTTTACCTTTTCCGTAACAGCCCCTGTATTTTTTTGCCCCAATTTTGCTGCAATAAAAAAACATGTACAAATTTATAATAGCAGCAGGCTGTATATTAACCTGCATTACAGCACAGGCACAAACAACCAATAAGCATAGAACAACCGATACAACAGAACCCGTTCATAAATATTTGCCAGATATTACGGTAGTGGGCCGCAACAGCAAGAGCGATATGCTGCAGTTGCCGGAAATAGTGGGTACTTCCATTTATGCAGGCAAAAAAAATGCACTGATTGTAATGGATAATGTACAGGCAAATGTGGTAACCAATAACATGCGCCAGGTAATGGCTAAAATACCGGGCATACATATCTGGGAGAGCGACCCCAGTGGCATACAGATTGGCATTGCAGCAAGGGGATTGAGCCCCAACCGAAGCTGGGAATTTAACATCAGGCAAAATTGTTATGATATTGCGGCGGATCCGTTTGGCTATCCCGAAGCATATTACAACCCGCAGTTACAAGCCGTACAACGCATAGAAGTAATAAGGGGACAAGGCGCATTACAGTATGGCCCGCAGTTTGGCGGCATGGTAAACTATATCCTGCGCAATGGCAGCGAAATCAATAAAAAAATTGAATTTGAAACACAGCAAACTGTTGGCAGTAATGGCCTGCTAAACAGTTACAATGCCCTTGGCGGTAAGGCTGGCAAGTGGCATTATTATACTTTTTTTGATCACCGCAATGGCAACGGCTGGCGGCAAAACAGCCGCTACTACACCAATACAGGTTATGCAACAGTAACTCATCATTTCACCCCGCACTTATCCATAACGGCAGAGTTGATGCAGTCGCATATACGCAGCCAGCAGCCCGGAGGATTAACCGATGCCATGCTGGCTATTAATGCTACTAAAAGCCTGCGCAGCCGCAACTGGTTTGATATTACCTGGACAACCCCTGCATTGATTGTTAATTACAAACTATTAACAAATACCAATTGGAATACCAAATTCTTTGCTACCATCGGCAACCGCAACAGTGTTGGCTTTTTACAATCTATCAATACTGCCGACTCTATCAATGCTACAACAGGCCAATACAACAACAGGACATTATTAAAAGATACTTACCGCAATTATGGCATTGAAAGCCGCATCATTACTGATTATAAACTGGGCAATAAAACCGGCACCATTGCCGCAGGCATACGCCTGTACACCGGCACCACACACAGGCTGGCAGATGGCAAAGGCAGTACAGGAGTAGATTATAACATGACGGTAATTGGCAACTACCCAAGGGATATCAATTTTGCTTCCCGTAACGGGGCCGTATTTGCTGAAAACATTTTCAGGCTGGGCAGCAAAATACTATTGATACCCGGCATCCGGTATGAATGGTTGCAGGGCATTGCTTCGGGCAGAAATGGTTTTACCGCAGGCGGAGATGAAGTACTGCTGCAAAATATCCGCCGCAGCCGTAGTTTTGTACTGGCTGGTATTGGAGCGGAATATCACCTTAGCAAAACAACTGAAATGTACGCCAATATTTCACAAGCCTACCGCCCCATCCAGTTTGCCAACCTGCAGGCACCACCTTCAACCGATGTGATAGATGACAACCTGAAAGACTCAAAAGGATTTAATGCAGATATTGGTTACCGGGGCAGGATAAGTAATATTTTACGGTTCGACATCAGCACTTTTTACCTGCAGTACAATAACCGTACAGGTACTGTTACCGTTGCAGGCACACCGGCTTACCGGTTAATTACCAATGTGGGCAACAGCAGCAGCAAGGGCATTGAAGCATTTGCAGAATGTAACCTGCTGCGTGCCTTTACAGTAAACAAAGAAGCTGATCTTATCCTGTTTTCGTCTTATGCATATACAGATGCCCGCTACAGCAACAACCACAAAGATGCTGGTACCCGTGGAAAAAGATTAGAAAATGCACCGCAACATTTACTGCGTACTGGTATTACGGCAGGGTACAAATCGTTTTTGATTACCACCCAATTAAGTTATACCAGTAAATCTTTCAGCGATGCCAATAATACAGAAGCAGCTTCTGCCAATGGCAACACAGGTGCGCTACCTGCCTATAAAATAATTGACATCACAGCTGCATACAAAATATTAAAAACGGTCAGTATCAAAGCCGGCATCAACAATGTTGCCAACACCATTTATTTCACCCGCCGCTCGGGTGGCTACCCAGGGCCGGGCGCTTTGCCAGCAGATGGGCGTAATTTTTTTGTAAGTATTGGTGCAAAATTATAACTGAATTATCCAATGGTACCACAGTTTCAAAAAATATTTATTACCACTGAAGCACAGAAATATTGTAAATGTATTTTTCAGTGTTTCAGTGCTTTCTGTGGCAGACTGAAAGCTGCGCAGCAGCGTTCTTCTTATTCTGATAACTAAACCTGAGACACTATTCTTTAATTCTACCCTACTTTAATTTTATGAGCGGCAGCGGATCAAACCTGCCACCAAGGCCCAGCCCTGCCTGCATCACAGTCCTCCCCTCAAAATGAAGATGGCTGCCCAGCCTGATTGTTGTCATGCTTTTTGCATTTCCCGTAGAGCCTGTCAAACCGATAACATCACCCGCCATCACCTTATCCCCAATTTTTACATCCACTTTATTCAAATGCGCATAAAAAAAGAATTTACCTTTTAGTGCGCCTTCATCCACCCTTAAACACAATACGGTACCATAATCCTTAGAAAAACGGCTATCCACAATCGTGCCTTTTTCAACTGCAAAAATCGGCTCACCCGGTGGCACTTCCAGGTCAATTCCCTGGTGAGGTTTGGGTTTGCCTTTGGCATCTTTCCTCGTCATACCAAACTTTGCGCCCTCTGGTGTAGCCAGTCCTGCTGTTCTTAAAATCAAATGATCGGTATCAGGAAAAATAATGGGCTGGTGGGTAAATTTAAGTGGCCCGGCAGGTTCAGGTGCGGTTACAGCATCATCCACCTTTAACAGGAACTTAGAAGAAACCCAGCCATTGGCAATCCTGCTCCAGCCATTTTTTTCTTCCAGCACAATAACAATAGATCCTTTTGGGGCAGCAAGCCCGGTAAGGTCACCATTGGGCTGTTTCCTTATGGTAAGGTTACCCTGTTGTGTATTTACTTTAAACTTTGTTGGCTCCATATTTTACGTTTTAAGGTTATAATAAATCAAAGAAAAAGTATTTTGTTACCAGTAAAACAGCCCCGTATTCACTACCTGACTACCTAGTTCTCCTACACTGATTTTTCATGGTGTTATACTTTTTTTCACGTGGCAATTGTTTCATCAAAAAAACTAAATTATGTACCCGGCATATTAAACAGACCTGTGCATCATTCACATATTAAAGTAAAAGATAATGCTAAAATGGTTTATTAAGAAATTATTGGCCATATTTTTTTAAAAGCTGCAATTGCGGAGTATAGTGGATAGTAAAAGGGCTCATTCCAAATTGTCGCACCTCGTTCTAATTATAATCGGTGAGGGTACCTGCCACGGCTGCCTGTCCAGTCATCAACAAGCGTAAATTTACAATGCACTCATAATTAGTCCATCAAAAGTTTTACTTACAACCAGTATCTTTATCCAAATGAAACATGTATGCTGCAGCATTTACCTGCTGCTCTCCGTTACGTCACAGGCACAGTTGAATACTGACTCGTTATTGATAGAGGGGAATTACCGCACTTTCAGTTACCAGCCTCCTGCAGGCCGTTTGCGGCAGGGCAACCTGCTGCTGGTAATGCATGGCTCCGGTGGCAGCGGCAAAAACATGGTGGTACATACTGCCCGCCTGCAGGCCATTGCTGCCCGGGAAAACCTGCTGATTGTTTATCCGGACGGGTTCCAGCACTTCTG
>JANMDL010000346.1:0-7583 GCA_031376295.1 Chitinophagales bacterium | reverse complement strand
CATTACCGGAACTGTTACCGGCAAAACAGATAAAACACCCCTTTCCGGTGTTACCGTACAAACGAAAAGTAAAACAGTACAGACGGATGCTTCAGGAAAGTTTTCCATTGAAGCATCTTCTGGCGATGAGCTGACTTTCTCCTATGTTGGAATGAAATCAGTAGTTATCAAAATTACAAACAGTACACAAAATTTTACTGTTGAAATGGAAGAAGGAGTAAAGGTTGGTGAAGAAGTGGTGGTAGTAGGTTATACAACCCAACGGAAAAAAGATTTAACCGGTGCAGTCGCTGTAGTGGACTTGTCTGCTGTAAAAAATAATAGTTCGGGCAACACTATGCAGGCTTTACAAGGCCGGGTAGCCGGTTTGTATATTGAAAAAGATGGCTCACCTAATGGCTCTAATGGCAGGATATTGATACGGGGTGCTAATACCCTGGGCAATAATGACCCATTGTATGTTATTGATGGAATACCTACAACAAGGCCGGAAATATTTCAAAATATGGACCCTGCTAGTATCGCTTCTGTACAGGTTTTAAAAGATGCCTCTGCAGAATCTATCTATGGCGCAAGGGCATCTAATGGCGTTATCATTGTTACTACTAAAAACGGCGGTAATACAAATGGCAAAATTAATTTTCAATTCAATACCCTGGTTTCTTCACAGTCAGAAAAATCTATGCGGCTTAAAATGCTAAGCTCAGTTGACAGGGGTAGAGCATTATGGCAAGCCTCTGTTAATGATGGGCAAGACCCTGCTTCCGGTTACGGTGATATTTATCAATTCAACTGGAATAATGATTATGCAAACCCTGTGTTAAACAGTGTTACACCAAAACCTTTTGTTGGAGGAGACCCAAATACACCTGCCGGTAATACAGATTGGCAGGACGTGATGTATAAAAGAGGTTTGGTAACCAATAACAGTTTAACTGTTTCAGCAGGTAATCAAAATTCCTCGTTAGAAATAAACCTGGGCTATCTTAAAAATACAGGTATGTTAAGATATACTGGTTATCAACGCATGAGCGGAAGCATTAATGCAATAACGAGGGCTTTTAATAACAAAGTAACCTTTGGTGTTAATTTACGTATTGCCAACTCTGATGAAACATTAACGGCAAGAGATTTAGGTGGTGCTTCTACTACATTTTTAGCTGTTACATTGGCTCCTACCATTCCTGTTTATCAAAAAGATGGTGTTACGTTCGCAGGTGAATTAGGCGCAGGTTACTCCGACAGAAATAATCCATTGCACATGCAATACCTGGCAAGATGGAATAATGCCAACCGGTTAAGTACATTCGGAAATATTTTTGCAGAAATTCAGCCAATAAAAAATTTATTTTTCAAAACGAATATCGGGGCCGATAATGCATTGTTTAATAATAAAATAATAACACCAACTTTTACAGAAGGTGCATTAGCCCGTACTACCAACAGTTTGTCTTTTGATAAAAACCATTACTTAAGCCTTACATGGTCTAATACAGTAAGGTATAATTGGGATTTGAATAAGAACCACAGTTTTAAATTTTTAGCGGGTACAGAATATATCAAAACCGATTTGGATTTTAATTTTATAAAGAAGGAAGGTTTTGCATTGCAAACAGAAGATTACTTTACGCTTAATGCAGCTACTGGTAATACAACAGCTTCCGGAGGAACTACGGGTAACCGGTTGTTTTCACAATTTGGCAGGATTGATTACAGCTATGCTGATAAATACCTGGTTGCTTTAACTGTTCGCCGGGACGGTTCTTCCCGTTTTGGTGCAGACAATCAATATGGTATTTTTCCGGCAGCTTCAGTTGGCTGGAGAATAGATAAGGAATCCTTTATGGAAAATAACAAAATATTCTCCGAATTAAAATTAAGGGTTGGTGTTGGTCGTGTAGGTAACCAGGAAATTGGTAACCTTGCCCGTTTCGGATTATTTGATACCAGATATGGAACTACACTGGCGCAACTACAGGGCGGATTTTGGGAGCAGTATATGAATATTGGAACTGCCTATTCATTATCAGGTGCTAATACAGGCACTTTACCTTCTGGTTTTGTGCAAACGCAAGCGGCTAATGCGGCACTTAAATGGGAAACCACAGATGAAGTTAATACAGGGTTAGATTTTTCTATTCTCAACAATAAAATTTACGGCTCATTTGATTATTTTTCCAGAAAAACATCTGGTATATTAATTGTTCCACCTGTTGCATCAGCTTTGGGAGAAGGACAAACAAAAGCGGTAAATGGTGCAGCAAAAAGTAATAAAGGTTGGGAATTGGTGTTAGGCTATACAGGAGAACCAATCGGAAAATTGAAATATAATGTGCAGGCAAACTTTGCACACTTCAGAGATAAAATTACAGAGCTTCCAGAGAATGTGCGGCCAGCATATGCAGGTAACCTGGTAAATACTATTATCGGGCATTCTCAATTTGATATTTTCGGTTATAAAACAAATGGCCTTTTTCAATCAGCCGCTGAGGTAGCCGCTGCACCCACACAAATTGGTGCCGGCCCAGGAAGAATTCGTTACGTTGATGTTAATGGCGATAATAAAATTGATGATTTAGACAGAACCTGGATTGGTACTACACTCCCTAAATTGGAATATGGAGTAAGAGTTGATTTAACGTATAAAAATTTCGACTTAGCCTTATTTGGTTCAGGTGTAGCTGGCAGAAAAGGATTTGATGTTTATACATTATTCAACAACCTGATGAAAAGCAGGGAAAATGTAGGCCCAGGTGTATTCAATGGCTGGACACCCACTAATACCAATACGAATGTTCCTGCGCTGACACTGAAAGACAACAATCAGGAAGGACGAACTTCTGATTATTTTATTGTAAGCACCTCATACTTCAAAATGCGGAATATACAATTGGGTTATAATGTTGCTCCCAAAACTATTTTCTCAAGGGTACGTATATTCGTTATGGCCGAAAACTTATTTTGGTTTAAGAATAAAAGCTATTTAAGCCCAGATCCCGAAAGAATAGATTTAGATCCTGTACCCATACCCAAAACATTCACTTTTGGTATTAACGCATCATTTTAAAAAAATAAAAATTAAATCAAATGAAAAAATTATTTATAGTTTTTTTTATAGCATCCGGACTATTACTTTTTAGTTCATGTAAAAAAGAACTGGATTATAAACCTACAGGCGCATTATCATCTGCGGATTTAACATCGGCTACCGCTATTGACGGCCTGGTTACTGCTGCTTATGCAAGTATAGGCAATGGCGATATGATTGGACCTATTTATAGTAATTGGGCTTATGGAAGTGTACGCTCCGACGATGCTTATAAAGGTGGTGGAGGTACCGGTGATGTTGGCGAAATTGATGCCATGGAACATTACAATTTAGTAACACCAACCATGGATGCATTTGTTTTTCGCACCTGGAAAAATTTATTTAAATCAATAGGCAGGGCTAATGTGGCATTACGTGCCGTAAGTTCTCTAAGTGATGCAGCTTTTCCACAAAAAAAATCACGCCTGGCAGAGCTGCGTTTTTTAAGGGGGCACAGTTATTTTACAATGAAAAGATTGTATAAAAATATTCCCATTTTTGATGAAAATACCAGTGATGAAGATATTCTTAAAACTGGCAATGATTTAAGCAATGACGCTTCATGGGATAAGATTGCTGCCGATTTCCAATACGCTGTTGACAATTTGCCTGCAACCCAAACGGAAATTGGAAGAGCTAATAAAACTGCTGCACAGGCCTATTTAGCAAAAGTAAAATTGTACCAGGCATATACACAGAGTGCTACCCACCAGGTAACAGGTATCAGTACAGCAAGATTGCAGGAAGTGGTTTCTTTATTGCAGGCAGTTATTGCATCTGGCAAATATTCTTTAAGCCCCGATATTGCAAACAATTTTTTAGCTGAAACCGAAAATGGCCCGGAGTCTGTTTTTGCCATTCAATTTACTATTAATGATGGTACTACTGCAGGCAGACTAAGCTTTGAAGATGGATTAAATTATCCACATGGTGCGCCACAATATGGCTGCTGCGGTTTTCATGCACCCAGCCAAAACTTAGTAAATGCCAACACTACAGATGCCAATGGGTTACCTAATTTTACAACTTTCAATAACAGCATTGCTAATTTAGCTACTGCAACAGTAGATGTTCGGTTAGACCATACTGTGGGTATTGATGGGCATCCGTATAAATATGATAATACAAGACCTTTCAGTAATAGCTGGGTTCGTGACCCGGGTGTGTATGGTAATTTTCACAGTATGCGTTATCAGCAACTGGCTACAAGCCCATCCTATTTTAAACTTGGGCCATTTATGGGAACGGCACATAATTATGATATCATCCGCTATGATGATGTTTTATTAATGCTGGCAGAAGCATATATCGAATCAAACCAACCGGGATTGGCATTACCATTAATTAACCAAATAAGGGCAAGGGCGGCTGCAAGTACCGGCAAACTCAGAAAAATAGACGGCACTTTCGCTTCGATTTATAATACCGGGCAATACCCTGCGGCAGGCTGGACACAAGCTTATGCCCGAACAGCTTTGCAGTGGGAAAGACGCCTGGAGTTTGCAACAGAGGGTGAACGCTTTTTTGATTTAGTAAGATGGGGTATCGCTGCTCCAACTTTAAATGCATACATAGCCGTTGAAAAAACCAGAAGGTCTTTTTTATCTACTGCTGTATTTACAGCAGGCAGGGATGAATACCTGCCTATTCCACAATCGGAAATAACTTTTACCAATGGATTGTATAAACAAAATCCCGGGTATTGATTAAAGGAATTCAAAAATTTCTCATAAGTATTAGCAAGCAGTCGTTTGGTTTTAACGGGGAGGAGGTTTATACTTACTCCATTTTTAAACACTATTTCACTTACTGTATAGTTCATAAAGTAAAATAAGTATGAAAAAGAAAATGCTTTACATTAAAATCTATTTTTTTATTATGCTGCTGGTTTCTACTGAGGCAATGGGTCAAACGTCAAACTTGTATAAAGATGAAGCGTACCGTCCGCAGGTACATTTTTCTCCCAAAGCACACTGGGCAAACGACCCAAACGGAATGGTATATAACAAGGGTGTTTATCATCTGTTCTATCAGCATCATCCTTACAGTTCGGTTTGGGGGCCTATGCATTGGGGGCATGCTACCAGCAGCGATATGATTAACTGGAAACATGAACCCATTGCTATTTACCCCGATAGCTTAGGGACTATTTTTTCAGGCAGTGCTGTAGTTGATAAAAATAATACTTCCGGCTTTGGTAAAAATGGAAAGATACCATTGGTAGCTATTTTTACACAGCATAGTATGGAAGGTGAAAAAGCAGGAAGAAATGATTTTCAAAATCAAAGTATAGCCTATAGTAATGATGAAGGGAAGACATGGGTAAAATACGAAGGCAACCCGGTTTTAAAAAACCCCGGCATTGTTGATTTTAGAGACCCTAAAGTAATGTGGTACGAACCACAGAAAAAGTGGATTATGACATTGGCTACAAAAGACTGCATTACTTTTTATTCTTCCAGCAATTTAAAAAGCTGGATAAAAGAAAGTGAATTTGGTGCAACAATTGGTGCACATGGTGGTGTATGGGAATGCCCTGATTTATTTGCGTTAGATGATAACGGTAAAAGGGTTTGGGTGTTGATTGTAAGTATCAATCCCGGAGGCCCGAACAAAGGGTCGGCTACACAATATTTTATTGGTGATTTTGATGGCAATAAATTTACTCCGCTAACTACAGATGTTAAGTGGATAGATTACGGGCCAGATAATTATGCAGGTATTACCTGGTCAAATACCGGAGACCGAAAAATATTTTTAGGCTGGATGAGCAACTGGATATATGCAAATGTGGTTCCGACAGAAACCTGGAGAAATGCAATGACGATTCCAAGGGAACTAAAACTAAAGCATGTTGGAAATGAAATATTAGTAGCCTCTCAGCCAGTAACAGAGTTATCTAAAATTCAATCAAAGCCCATCATTATTTCGAATATAAAAATCGCCAGCAGTATTGATATGGCTGTAAGGACAGGTAAAGTAAAATTCCCCTGCCGTATTAATCTAAGTTTAGAAGAGGGAAAAGATTTTTCTTTGATAATTTCCAATGATATAGGAGAGAAATTAGTAATCGGGTTTGATAAGAAACAAAACAATTATTTTATTGACAGGACTAAATCTGGCAAAACTGACTTTCAAAAGGAATTTGCCGGCAGGCATGTGGCACCACGTTTTACCAATAATCGCAAGATGAATATTTCATTACTTATAGACGTAAGCTCCGTAGAATTATTTGCTGATGATGGATTGACTGTGATGACAGAAATTTTCTTCCCCAATAAACCGTATAACCAAATTCATATTCAATCACCCGAAAATGCAGTAATTAAAAAAATTGAGTATATAAATTTAAAAAACATCCGGAAATAAAGGTATTATAAGTAAGCGACTATTCATGAAGAGTATATATATAACAGTTTTTGGAATCTTATTTTTTACAATAAATGTTTTTGCACAGACTCCTGCTAAAACACTACCCTTATTTACTTTTAAAGGACTGAATAAAAAGGAATTTACTAATAAAGAAATTGAACCGGGTAAACTATTGTTTTTTGTTTTTTTTGATACTGAATGTGACCATTGTCAGAGGGCAATTCAATATGTTGGTCAGCATTACACGGAATTTAAAAGAACGGCCATTTATTTAATTTCTCTTGACAGTTTGGAAAAAATTACGGGGTTTATAAACAAATACGGGAGTAATTTAAGGGGCAAAAAGAATGTTACGATATTGCTGGACACACGGGACGAGTTTATACGAAAATTCGGGCCCAGAAAATACCCTTCCCTTTTTCTTTACTCTGCAAAAAAGGAACTCGTTCTTTATGAGGATAATGAACAAAATTTATTCAGGTTTATACAGAAAATAAATGCTTCCGAAAAATAATAACGCAAATGACTTCAGGGATTGTTAAACTGTTATGAGTACGAAATTATCAGACACTTGGCTTTTCTCCTTTTGTATGTGCAGTAATTGCACCTGGTTTTGCTAATCCTGTTGGCTATTTGTTGCCCAATCGGCTGAAAGTATTGATACATCAGTAACTTGTAGCTTCTGTATCGGTAAATAAATAATTAGAATAATTAATTTAAGCCGCATCGGCAGTCAGTTCTTTGAAAGTCTTGGTTTTTATTGATACTACTCTGAGCATTATATTGCCAAAAATATTCTTCTCGGTATTTCGCCTGTTCGTTCGGAAACAATACTCGTTCAGATATTTTTGATAATGTTTTTCACTGCATTGATGGTGTATGCCTCTGAGCCATCCCTTCATGTTCATAATTTGCTGATGAAGTATGGGGAAATTCTTTCCTGCGTTGCTTTTGCGCTGTTTGGCCCTCGGGAATTTTTCTTTGAGTTTATCATAGCTGGGATACTCGTCCGTAACAATTTTTGCATCCTTTGCAACGGTTGCTTCAATTACCGGATACAAGGTTGCCTTTGTATAATCAGCTATTCGACGGCAATAGACCCTGCCTGTTTTCCCGCCGGGCC